>DASQYN010000120.1:0-18459 GCA_035639215.1 Burkholderiales bacterium | reverse complement strand
AGGTCACCGTGCGATGCTCGAGGGCGATGCGCACGGCGCGGTCGACGAGGTGGCGCAGCACACCCCGACTTCGCGCGCGAACTTGGCATGGGCGCAGGCCATGAAGGCGGTGAGCTCCTCGTGCCGCGCCTGGATGAAGCGCACGTCCTTGGAGCGGCCGAAGGCGCCCATGATCCCGTTGATGCCGTCCCCGGGGTAGCCGTAGATCTGCTTCACCCCCCACTGGGAAAGCCGCTTGAGAAGGAAATCGCCTACCGTTTCCGCCATGGCTCGCTCCGTTTTTGGCTGACTGGATGCGAAAGGCAGGATGCATACGCCGTACCCGGTCCGTTAAGTGGCCCTTAAGCCGGGCTAGACCAGTCTCGCGGAAGACACTACGATGCCGTAGCCCACCTTGAGGAGGAGGAGCTCATGTCTCAGCAGTCCCAGCAACGCCGCAAGTTCCTGAAGACCGCGGCGGCGACGTCGGCCGCCCTCGCCTTTCCCTACGTCAGCACCTCGCGCGCCGCCGGATCGCTCCAGGTCGGCTTCTGGGACCACTGGGTCCCGGGCGCGAACGACGTCCTGACCAAGATCTGCCAGGACTGGGCGAAGAAGAACAAGGTCGATCTCAAGATCGACTACATCACCAGCCAGGGCAACAAGATCGTGCTCACCGCCCAGGCCGAAGCGCAGGCCAAGTCCGGCCACGACCTGATGACCTTCCAGGCTTGGGATCCGCTCGACAAGCAGGGCCTGCTCGAGCCGATGGACGACGTGGTCGGCCACCTCGTCAAGGTGAACGGCGCGCTCGATCCGGCGGCGCAGTACCTGATCAAGGGCAAGAGCCACTACGTCGGCGTGCCGGCGGTGACGGGCACGCAGGTCAAGCCGCCCTGCGCGCGCCTCGACCGCTTCAAGGACGTTGCCGGCGTCGACATTCTGGAGATGTATCCGGTGCTCAAGCCGCCGACGAAGGCGGCCGACAACTGGACGTGGGAGACGCTGGTCAAGGCCGCGGAGAAGCTCAAGGCCTCGGGCAACCCGATCGGCCTCGGCCTCGGCCAGACCACCGACTCGGTCGACTGGGTAGGCGCCATGTTCGCCTCCTTCGGCGCCGAGTGCGTCAACGCCAAGGGCGACATCGTCATCAAGCACTCCGAGGGGGTGAAGCAGGTGCTCGAGTACGCGCAGCGCCTGGTGAAGACCATGCCCGAGGATGTCTTCGCCTGGGACGACGCCTCGAACAACAAGTACATCATCTCCGGCCAGGGCTCGATGATCATGAACCCGCCTTCGGCCTACGCCGTGGCGAAGCGCGACAACCCCGACGTCGCCAAGCACCTCTATACCTTCGAGATGCCGAAGGGCCCGAAAGGCCGCTTCGCGCCCTACCTGCCCTTCATCTGGGGCGTCTGGGGATTCTCGAAGAACAAGGCGGCGGCGAAGAACCTGCTGCAGACCATCTGGGAGAAGCAGAACGTCGAGAAGCTGGTCGAGGGCAGCATCGGCTACGACATCCCGTCCTTCGCCAGCCAGCGCAACTTCAAGATCTGGGAGCAGGTCGAGCCGCCGAAGGGCACGGTGTTCCACTATCCGCCGCACGCCGACCAGAGGATCTGGATGGCCTGCGCGCCGGCGCCCGCCAACATCGCCAACCAGATGTACGTGCAGGGCTTCATGACCAAGCTGATCGCCCAGTGCACGCAGGGCGGCAAGTCGATCGCCCAGGCGATCGACTGGGGCGCCTCCGAGCTCGAAGGGTATCAGCGCTCCTAGGCCGCGCGCCGCAATGGCCGTAGCGCTCCCCGGAGTAGCGGCCGCCGCGCCACGGCGCGGCGGCCTGCGCCGCTTCGCGCGGCGCCGGTCGACCATCGCCTTCCTGATGGCGCTGCCGCTGATCGTGCTCATCGCGGCGCTGGTGGTTTACCCGGCGCTCTACTCGATGCACCTCGCGACGCTGAACAAGTCGATGGAGCACTTCGTCGGCTGGGGCAACTTCACCTTCCTCTTCAAGCGCGACCTGTTCTGGATGGTGGTGAAGCAGTCTTGCATCTTCGCCATCAGCGCGGTGCTGTTCAAGGCACTGATCGGCTTCTGCGTCGCGCACTTCGTGCACAACGTGCCGGCGAAGGGCCAGCGCAAGTGGCGCGGCATGCTGCTCATCCCCTGGGTGATCCCGCCGGCGATGAGCACGCTCGCCTGGTTCTGGCTGTTCGACCCTTCCTACAGCGCGTTCAACTGGGTGTTCACGCGCATCGGCCTGCCGTCGATCACCTGGCTCGGCGACCCGATGTGGGCGCGCTTCGCGGTGATCCTGGTCAACGTCTGGTACGGCGCGCCGTTCTTCCTGATCATGTACCTCGCGGCGCTGAAATCCGTGCCCGAGCAGCTCTACGAGGCCGCGGCGATCGACGGCGCGAGCTGGTGGCAGAAGATCTGGTACGTGACGCTGCCGATGATGCGCAACATCATCTCGATCACGGTGCTGTTCTCGCTGATCGTCACCTTCGCCAACTTCGACATCGTGCGCATCCTCACCTCGGGCGGGCCGATCGACCAGACGCACATCTTCGCCACCTGGGCGTTCAAGCTCGGCATCGAGGGCAACGACATCCCGCTCGGCGCGAGCGTGTCGCTCTTCATGTTCCCGATCCTGGCGATCGCCGCGTTCTTCATCCTGCGCGACATCAACCGCCGCGGGAACGAAGCCTAGCGTGGCCTCGGTCTCCCAGGGCATCTCCTCCCCGGGCTCGGTCGCGCTCGAGCCGCGCAAGAGCGGCAGCATGCGCCGCGACCGCAAGCGCGCGCTATGGTGGTCGTACTTCTTCCTGATCTTGTTCGCGGTCTTCTTCCTCACGCCGCCGATCTACATGCTGATCACCTCGCTCAAGTCGAGCGCGGAGATCGGCGCCATCACCAACCCCTGGTGGGTCTACCACCCGACGCTCGACAACTACTGGGCGCTGCTCGGCTCCTCGCAGTACCTCACCTTCTTCAAGAACTCGGCGATCGTCTCGATCGTGGTGGTGGTGGTGACCATGGTGATCAGCGTTCCGGCGGCGTTCGCGCTGGCGCGCATGAAGTTCTGGGGCTCGGCGACGCTCGGCATGGGGGTGTTCCTCACCTACCTCATCCCGGAGACGCTGCTCTTCATCCCGCTGTTCAAGATCTTCGCCTGGGTGCAGGACATCTTCGGCATCGAGGTGATGAACCACTACTGGGTGCTGATGGTGATCTATCCCACCCTCACCGTGCCCTTCTGCACCTGGATCATGATCGGCTACTTCGCCAGCATCCCGAAGGAGCTCGACGAGGCGGCGCTGATCGACGGCGCGGGCTACTTCCAGATGCTCACCAAGATCTTCATCCCGGTGGCGCTGCCGGGCATCATCGCCGCGACCATCTTCGCGTTCACCGTCTCGTGGGCGGACTTCCTCTACCCGATGGCGTTCACCACCTCGGCCGACCAGCTGGTGCTGCCCGCGGGCATCGTCACCATCCTGATCCGCGGCGACGTCTACGCCTGGGGCCAGATCATGGCCGCCTGCCTGCTCGGCGCGCTGCCGCCGCTGCTCATCTACGCGTTTCTCATGGACTACTACATCGCCGGCTTGACGGCTGGGGCTACCAAAGGCTGACGATGGCACAGGTCAATCTCAGAAAGCTGGTCAAGCACTACGACGAGACGCCCGCGGTGCGCGGCATCGACCTCGACATCCCGGACAAGGAGTTCGTGGTGCTGGTCGGCCCCTCCGGTTGCGGCAAGACGACGACGCTGCGCATGATCGCCGGCCTCGAGGACATCACCGAGGGCGAGGTGGTCATCGGCGACACGGTGGTGAACGACGTGCCGCCCAAGGACCGCGACATCGCGATGGTGTTCCAGAACTACGCGCTTTATCCGCACATGAGCGTGTACGAGAACATGTCGTTCGGCTTGCGGCTGAAGAAAACGCCGAAGGAAGAGATCGCCCAGCGCGTCGACAGCGCCGCGCGCATCCTCGGCCTGACCGAGCTTTTGCAGAGAAAGCCCAAGCAGCTCTCGGGCGGGCAGCGACAGCGCGTCGCGATGGGGCGGGCCATCGTGCGAGACCCGAAGGTTTTTCTGTTCGACGAGCCTTTGAGCAACCTGGACGCCAAGCTGCGCGTGCAGATGCGCACCGAGATCAAGAAGATCCACCAGAAAGTGCGCACCACCACGGTTTACGTGACCCACGACCAGGTCGAGGCGATGACGCTCGCCGACCGGGTGGTGGTGATGAACGCCGGCCGGATCGAGCAGGTGGGCGCGCCGAACGACCTCTACCATTCGCCTGCGACCCGGTTCGTCGCGGGCTTCATCGGCTCGCCGGCGATGAACATGGTGTCCTGCGGCCTCGAGGAAGCCGCGGGCGGGCTGCGCCTGCGGCTGAGCGACAAGCTCGCCTTCCCGCTCAACGGCGAGCGCGCCGGCCGCTATCGCGCGCACGTCGGCAGCAAAAAGCTGCTCTGCGGCCTGCGGCCCGAGCACCTCTTCGAGCAGCGCCCGCACCTCGAGCCCGGCCAGCAGCCCTTCGAGGCCGTCCCGGAGGTGGTCGAGCCGATGGGCAACGAGACGCTCGTCTACTTCACGCTGAACGGCGTCGACGTGTGCGCGTGCGTCGACCCCGGCTGCGGCGCCCGCCCGGGCGCGCCGCTCAAGCTCGTCGCCGACCTGCGCCACCTGCACCTGATCGACAACGAATCGGGCCGCGTGCTTTGAATCGCGTCGGGTAGCAAGCGCTAGCCCAAAAGGGCTAGGGACCGCTGCCGTTGTCCTGAGCGAGAATGAAGCCGAAACAACAAGGGGGGGTCGCATGTCCAGAGCCATCGTATCGGTCGTGATCGGCTGCGCGTTCGCCTTCGCGGCGCATGCGGCGCCAGTGCAATACTCGTTTTCCACCACAGCCGCTCTCTCGTTCGGCGGCAACAGAAATATTCCGGCTACCGGCGCCGAGATAGCCGACGCCAATGCTCTCGCGAGCTTGTTCGCCGGCTCGTCGATCACCGGCACGTTCGGCTACGACGCATCGACGCCTGCATTCCAGACGAACGCCGATGGCTCCATCATCTATGCCGCCAACCCGGCGAGCAGCTTTATGAACCTGTCGGCTCACATCGGCGGCGGCGGCCTCGGCTCGATCGACTTCTCGGATCCGCGCGGCTTTACCCAGGTCGGCAACGAGACCCAGAACGTCAGCGGCTCATTGGTGGATATTTTTCAGTTCTTCGCGGACTCGCCCACGCCGTCTGGGGCGAACCACAACATCTCCGGCTTCAGCCTGGGGGCGTTCAGTCTCTACAACGCCCGCATGTTCTGGATCGAGGGGCAGGCAGTACCCGAAGTCGTGCCGGATTTGTTCAATAGTTCGGCGCTGCCCGGCACGCCACCCACTATGCATGGCCGGATGGCGCTCGACTTCATCAAGGACGGCAATGCAGGCGGGCAGCAGTACGTAGTTTTCTTTGACGGCTTAAGCGCGGCAGCGGTCCCCGAACCGCAGACCATCAGCATGGTCCTTGCCGGCCTGGGGCTGCTAACGCTGGTCACTCGCCGCAGAACGAGGGCGCGCATGCCCGCGTAGGCCCCTATCTTGCCCGTGCTTCAATGTGCGGCGAGATGTCTTCCTCACGGTGGAGATGCTTCGGCACGGCGGCCTGGACGCCGATGTGCGCTCGCTCTACGGCCTGATCGAGGTGCGCCTGGACGAGCACCGCGCGACGTTTCCCGCGTCCAAGGCGCATTGCGCCGCCGACTGGCTCGCCGCGCGCGCTGTCATGCACCACCCCGAGTCCGACCTGTCCAAGCTCTGGCTCACGCTCGCCAAGGCCGCCGGCGGCGCCATTCCCTTCGCCAGCCGGTGACGCGGGACAAGAAGTCCGGGAAGGCTGACAGGCCTTCCACAGGATTGCTCTTCTAGACGACGCCCGCGAATCTGAGAAGAAGCAGGATTAGACCTATACCAGCTACGGCGCAGGTTGCGCAGACATACGCCTTAAGCCCTTTGGACATGGCCGGCACAATGCCCTGCCCAAGGCCGGCGCATATTGCGGTGGATCAACCGTGATACGGCAAGGCTGACCCGCTTGACCCGCTCCCGCGATTTCGTCTTCTTGCCCGCCTGAACTCGCAGTCGGCCCGACTACCTGGACAGTCGGTCAATTTCGTTGAGAAGCCGAAGACGGCGCCGGAAGACGTGCTAGCCTTTTTCGCACTCGTCGGTCTACGTTTCGGAGCGCTGGTGGCGAGAGTACTGATCGTTGACGACAACCCGGACCAGGTAATGACCTTGGCCGAGTTGCTTCGCATGGAAGGCCATCAAGTCGAGTGCGCTACAAGCGGGCTTTATGCTCTCTCGTTGGCGAGGGACTTCCATCCGCAATACGTCATCCTCGACATCGGTATGCCTTCGATGAACGGCTACGAAGCGCTCGCCAAGTTCAAGAGCCGGTTCCCCGGAGCTCACTTCATTTCGATAACGGGGCGAAGTGGCGAGGAACGCGTGGCGTCCTCGGCGGGTTTTGAAGCGCACGTAACCAAGCCCGTCGACTTCGAGGTAGTGCGCAAGCTGATTCAGTCGTAGACGGCTGCTACTCAATGTCCGGTCGAGTTCGGGCTCCGTCCCCGAACTGTCACAATGGGCTGGTGAAGAAGGTGGCGGTGTTCGGCAATGCGGGCGGCGGGAAGTCGACGCTGGCGCGGCAACTGGCCGAGCTGAGCGGGCTGCCGCTCTTTCCGCTGGACCTGATCCAGTATCGGAAGGGCGGCGGCAAGGTGCCGGACGAGGAGTATCGGAAGGCGCACGACGAGCTCCTGCAGCGCGAGGCGTGGATCATCGACGGGTTCGGCTCGGTGCAGTCGGCCTGGCAGCGCTTCGCCGCCGCCGATACGCTGGTCTACGTCGACCTGCCGCTTCGCGTCCACTTCCTGTGGATCACCAAGCGGCTGCTCAAGGGCGCGCTGGCGAATCCGCAGGGCTGGCCTGAAGACAGCCCGATGCTGAGCAGCACGCTAAGCAGCTATCGCGTGCTCTACCTGTGCCATCGGCATCTGACGCCGAGATACCGCGCGCTCGTAGCGCAGGCCGCTCCGCAGAAGCGCGTGCACCACCTCAAGTCGACCGCGGACATGGCGGCTTTCCTCGCCGCGGTGCGGAGCGAATTGCGGTCCTGACCCCGAATTCAGGCGGCTTCGCGGATGCGCAGCGAGTCGCCGGGCTGCAGGAGGTGGCGCAGCTGGGCGCGGATCGAGCCCAGGCCGAGGCCGGCGAGCAGGCCGCCGTCCTTGGCATCGAGGACGATCTCGGCGCAGCGCTTCTCGCGCGCGACGTGCAGGATCGTCTCGGCCTTGTTGCCGACGCGGATTTCCTCGCGATGGGCGATGCCCGCCTCGTCGAGCCGGGCGATGGCCTCGGCCATGGCGCGCATGCCGTTCTCGTGGTGGAAGGCGTGCCGCTCGGCAGCGGAGATGAAGCGCGCCACATAGCTCGGCAGCGGCGTGCGCACGTTGAGCAGGTACACACGCACCGGCTCCAGGAGGTTGAGCTTTATCACCTGTGCAAGGGCGGCCGACGCGTCCCGGCCTTCCTCGATCGGCACCAGGACGGTGTTCATGCGGCCTCCTGCTTGGGCCGGGAGCCGCCGTGCGGCAGCTCGATCTCCGTCGCCGTCCCGGCCTCGGCTTCGCGCCGCCGCGCGAGGATGCGCCCGGCGATCACCACCGCGGCGGCGCCGACGATCGGCGCCACGAACTCCATGAAATGGAGGTGCGTCTCGATGGTGCCCTTGATCGCCGGATCGGCGATCGCCATCTCGCCGGCCACCCAGCCGAGCAGCCCGGCGCCGAACGTGACGAAGACCGGCACGCGCTCCATCAGCTTCATGATCAGCGCGCTGCCGAAGAGGATCAGCGGAATGGTGATCACCATACCGACGAACAGCATGCCGAGGTGGCCCTTCGCGGCGCCGGCCATGCCGAGCACGTTGTCGAGGCTCATGACGATGTCGGCGATGATGATGGTCTTCACCGCGTCCCAGAAGCCGCGGCTCACCTTGTCGCCGCCGGCCTCCTCTTCGTCGCCGCTCAGCAGCTTCACGCCGATCCACAGCAGCAGCACGCTGCCGATCATCTCGAGGTAGGGCAGGCTCATCAGGTAGGCCGCGAAGGCGGTGAGCGCGGTCATCAGCACGATCACGCCCACGGCGCCGATGGCGAACGCCTGCTTCTGCTGCTTGCGCGGCAGATTGCGGCAGGCGAGAGCGATGACCACCGCGTTGTCGCCGGAGAGCAGGATGTTGATGACGCAGATCTGGAACAGGGCCACCCACATCTCGGGGCTGGTCAGCATCTCGGTCACGCGCGCGGCTCCTCGCTGGCAGTAAAGGAGCAGCCACGTTAGGGGCCTGCGCTTACGCCCCCCTTGGCCACCGATGATGGCGGCCTTGCCGGCGCATTACCGCCGCCTTGCCCGCGGATTACGCGGCTGTCAGCTTCGCCGACCGCTCGGCGCTCTCGCCCAGGGGCGGGAAGCTCACGGTGAAGGTATTGCCCACCCCGTCCGCGTCCTCCACCAGGTCGATCTTCGCCTCGTGGAGCGAAGCGATGTCGCGCACGATGGCGAGGCCGAGGCCGCTGCCTTCGGCGTGCGTGCCGAGGAGCCGGTGGAAGCGCTCGAAGACGCGCTCGCGCTCCTCGACCGGGATGCGCGGCCCGTCGTCGCTCACGACGAGCTGCGGGCGCGGCTCGCGGCGCACTTGCACCGTCACCCGCCCGCCCGCCGGGGTGTAGCGGATGGCGTTGTCGACCAGGTTGTTGATGAGCTCGGTGAGGCGCGTCGCGTCGCCGCGCACCATCACCACGCCGTCCGCGCCCTCGAAGCCGAGATCGATGTTCTTCTTGTAGGCGTGGGTGACCCACTCGGTGGTGGTGTCGAAGGCCAGCTTGTTGAAGTCGAGCGGCGCGAAGTTCTCGGTGCGGGCGGAATGCGGCTCGTTGCGGGCGAGGGAAAGCAGCTGGCCCACCAGGCGCGAGAGCCGCTCCGCGCTGGTGTAGAGGTGGGCGAGCGCGCCGCGCGTCTGCGCCAGCGTCTTCTCCCGCAGGGCGACCTCGATGTGAGCCTTCAGCCCGGCCACCGGCGTGCGCAGCTGGTGCGCCGTGTCGGCGATGAAGCGGGCCTGGAAGTCGAGCACGCCGCCCAGCCGCTGCATGAGCTCGTTGACCGCGACGACGAGCGGACGCACCTCGCCGGGCACGTCGGGCGCCTCGAGCGCGCTCATGTCCAGGTGCGAGCGCGCGGCGACGGCGCGGCGGAGGTGCTCGAGCGGCGCGAGCCCGCGCGCGACCCCGAGCCAGACGAGCAGCGCCGCGAGCAGGATCAGCCCGACCTGCGGCAGGGCGACGCCGAGGAGCAGCTTGTGGGCGAGCATGGTGCGCTTCACCATGGTCTCGGCCACCTCGATGACCACGGTGTGGTGCTCGAGCGTGCGCGAGAGCACGGCGACGCGTACCGGCGCGCCCTCGTAGGAGGCGTCGTCGAAGCCGAGCGAGCCGGGCGCCGCCGGCCGCTGGGGAAGGTCGGCGCGTCCGGCGATCACGCGTCCGTCGGCGGCGTGCACCGAGTAGTAGACGTGGTCGTACTGGTCGAGCAGCAGGGTGCGCTCGGCGTCGCTCGAAAGGTCGAACGCGATGCCCTGCCCGTCGGCGCGCAGGTGCAGGACCAGCTCGCGCGCGATCTCGGCGAGCTCGCCGTCGTAGATGCTCTGCACGATGGCGCCCACGGCGACGTAGCTGCCGATCACGTCGGCCAGCAGGACCAGGCTCAGGGGAACCAGCACCCAGCGCAGCAGCTTGCTACGGAGCGTCGGCGGATCCCGCCTCAACGGCCTTCTCCATGAGGTAGCCCATGCCGCGCACGGTGCGGATCTCGACGCCGTAGCGCTCGAGCTTCTTGCGCACGCGGTGCACGCACACCTCGATCGCGTTGCTGCCCACGTCTTCTCCCCAGCCGAACACGCGGTCGACCATCTGCTCCTTGGTCACCACGCGTCCCTGGCGCGACATCAGGAGCTCCATCACCGCCAGCTCGCGCGCCGAGAAGTCGACCGGCTTGTCGTCGTGGAAGACGCGGCGCGCCTCGAGGTCGAGCGCGAGCCTGCCGTGACGCAGGACGTTCGTGGCGTGGTGCTGGCCGCGGCGCATCAGCGCCCGCACGCGGGCCTCGAATTCCGGCAGGTCGAACGGCTTGGTCATGTAGTCGTCCGCGCCCAGGTCGAGGCCCTTCACGCGGTCGTCCAGCGAATCGCGCGCGCTGAGGATCAGCACCGGCACGCGCGAGCGCCGGTCGCGCAGGCGCCGCAGCACGTTGAGGCCGTCGACCTTCGGCAAGGCGAGATCGAGCACGACGAGATCGTACGAGCCGGAGTCGAGCGCGGCATTGGCCGCATCGCCGTTGTCGACCTGGTCGACGGCGTACGCCGCCTGGTTCAGCGCGCGGCTGAGCGCCGCGGCGAGCACCGGATCGTCCTCGACGACGAGAATGCGCACGGTCGCTCTATAGCACGGAACGAGCGTTCCGTCAGCGACCGAAAAATCGCGGCCCCGACCCCGGTTCAGCGATGCCGGGCGAGGTAGGCCTGGAGCGCCACGGCGTTGTTGTGCTCGCTATCGCGGGCGCCGTAAACGAGCGTCACGGTGCCCTTGCGCGCCGCGCTGCGGATGGAGCGCCAGGCGTCGGGGTGTGCATCGAGCTCGCGGGCGTAGCGTTTGCGGAACTCGTCCCATTTCGCCGGATCGTGGCCGAACCACCTGCGCAGCGCCGCGCTCGGCGCCACTTCTTTCGCCCAGCCGTCCACGCGCAGCTTCGCCTTCGGCAACCCGCGCGGCCACAGGCCGTCGACCAGGATGCGCCGGCCGTCGCTCTTCGCGGCGGGCTCGTAGGCGCGCTTGAGCTTGAGCATGGTCGTCAGATCGGCTCTCGGTAGCCGTAGAACTCGTGGTCCTCGTTGTAGCCGCCCTGGCCGCCCCCGAGGTCGCGGAAGTCCTCGACCAGCTCGATCGCGTCGATCCACTTCACCATCTTGAAGCCGAGCTCGTTCTCGCAGCGCAGCCGCAGCGGCGCGCCGTGCAGCACGCTGAGCGGCTGGCCGTTCATCTCGTAGGCGAGCAGCGTCAGGCGATGGCGCATGTTGCGCAGCTCGTGCACGTCGTAATACGTGCCGCCGTCCGAGCCTTCCGCGAGCGAATAGAAGACTGCATAGCGCGCGTGCGGCTTCGGTCGCACGCGCTCGAGGATGGTGCGCATCGGCACGCCGCCCCACTCGGCGACGCCCGACCAGCCCTGGATGCAGAAGTGGGTGGTGATCTGCTCCTGCTTCGGCATCCGGCGCAGGTCGGCGAGCGAGAGCTGCGCCGGCGCCTCGACCAACCCGCCGACGCGCAGCCGATAGTCGGCGAAGCGCCCGGCGAGCAGCTTCTCGTAGCGTTCCGAGCTCGGGCAGGTGCCGTTCGGCCAGAAGTGCGGCGAGATGTCCTGCGGCGAGAGCTGCGCGGTGGGCTCCCACCACTCGGCAAGCCCCTTCAGCCAGCCGATGCCCCAGGCGCCCAGGCGCTGCACCAGCCGCGCGTGCCGCAGGGTGAAGGGCGAGGCCCACCCCCAGGCGAGGGCGACGGCCAGCATGGCGAGGAGAAACGGCCCGAATCCTTCCCACGACCGGTTCTCCACGCCGGCGAACATGTGATTAGTGTTCTCGCGGATCCCGGTCACGAACACCATGATGCCGTGCGCGAGGATGAAGAAGACGAACCACAGGAACGAGAGGAAGTGGATCGAGCGCGCCACCTGGCGGTTGAGCACGCTGCCGAGGAGCCCCAGCCGGTTCGAGATCGCCGGGCTCTGCAGCAGGCCGGTGGCGATCGAGAGCGGTGCGGCGACGAACACGGTGATGAAGTAGCTGAGCTGCTGCAGGCCGTTATAGCGCGTCCAGCTATGGTCGACCGGGAAGTCGAGCGAGGCGTACTGGATCGCGGTCGAGAGCGCGTCCGGAAAGACGTCCCAGGTGAGCGGCACCAGCCGTTGCCATTGGTCGGTGGCAAAGAGAAGCACATAGAAGATCGCGCCGTTGACCACCCACAGCAGGTCGATCGAGAAATGCCACCAGCGGGCGAGGCCGATGGTATGGCGCAGCCCCGGGATGCCGAGCCAGCCGGGCAGCGTCACCGAGTCGTCCTTGGCCGTCCAGATGCGGCCTTGCGGCACCGGGTGCTGGAAGCGGAACCATTCCGTGCCCGGCGTGCAGTCGCGATTCCAATAGAGCCGCGGATGGTCGGCGAGGATCTGGATGCCGGCGCGGAGAATGAACATCATGAAGAGCATGTTCAGGAAGTGCTGCACCTGGAGCCACCACGGAAAGCCGGTATCGACCGACGGGGCGGCCTGCGAGATTCCCGGATAGCGGCGAATGAAGTCCTGAACCGCGGGAAGCTCGCGCAGGCTCTGCGCCACGGCGATCAGCACCACCAGCAGTGCGAACGAGATCGGCACGAACCACAGCGTGTTGATCCAGCGCCGCCCGATGCGAATGTGCGGCACGATGCCGCGCTGCGGCGGAATCCAGTGCGCGAGGATCGTCCGGTCGTCCGGCGCGCTGAGCGTTGCGGCGACATGATCGTGCGGCTGCGGCGGCGGCCGGACCTTGACGGAATCTGCCACTCGGGGAAGGCCTCCATCGGCCGCGCCGCAGGTTACGTACCGGAATCCTTAACGAACGAGCAGCACCTTGGCGACCGAGGGGCGCACGAGGTCGGCGAGCGTGTAGCGATCGAGCGTCCCGAGAAAAGCTGCGATCGCTTCGCCGAGCGCGCCCTTGAGCACGCAGGCGCGCACGATCCGGCAGTCGCTGTCGCCCTCGCCCATGCACTCCACCAGGTCGAAGCCGTCCTCGGTGGCGCGCAGCACCTCGCCGACCCTGATCTCGCGCGGCGGCCGGGCGAGCCGCATGCCACCGCCCTTGCCGCGCACCGTCTCGATGTAGCCCAGGCGCGATAGCTGGTGCACCACCTTCATCAGGTGGTTCTCGGAGATCCCGTAGGCATTCGCGATATCGGCGATCGTGGCGAGGCCTGGCGTGCTACCGAGATAGATCAGCACGCGAAACGCGTAGTCCGAGAAGGTTGTAAGGCGCATCTTTAAGATGTATCTTCAGGACATCTTATACCAGGAACCGCCATGTCCAGCTCCGTAACCCCGCCCGCTCACCTGCACCTGCGCGCCGACGCCATCTATCCGTTCGATGCCCGCGGCGTCGCCAAGCGCTTCCGTCACGCGGCCATCTTCGGCGCGCTGGATGCGCTCGTGCCGGGAGAGACCATGCGCTTCGTCAACGACCACGATCCCCTGCCGCTGCTCGAGCAGCTGCGCCAGCGCTACGGCGAGTCGGTGTCGATCGAATATCGCCAGCGCGAGCCCGGCGCGATCGTCATCGATTTCATTCGATGAACGTCTCCCTCGCGCGGAACGAAGTGCTCCTGCACGCGCTGCTGCGCGAGGGCCACGAGGTGGCGCACGACTGCGACGGCGCGCTGGCGTGCGCGAGCTGCGCGGTGATCGTGCGCGAAGGCGCCGAGCGCCTCAGCCCGGCGAGCGAAGACGAGCTCGATATCCTCGACAAGGCTTCCCTGTCCGGGCCGGGAGCGCGCCTCGCGTGCCAGGCGGCCGGAGAAGGCGATTTCGTCGTCGTCGTGCCGCGCCTGGATACGCCCCGGCTTGCGGCTGCATCCGGACTGCGTCCCGTGACCCTGAGCGAGCGCGCCGCGCGCCACTTCGCCGTGCAGCTCGCGAAGCGCCATGAGGCAGCCGGCGTGCGCCTGTCGGTGCAGCCTTCGGGCTGCTCGGGCTTCGGCTACCGTGTCGACTTCGCCAACGATACCCGCGCCGACGATGCGGTGTTCGAATGCGGCGCGATCCGCATCCTCGTCGACCCGCTCAGCCTGCCCTACGTTCAGGGCGCGGCGATCGACGTGGTGCAGGAGGGGCTCGCGCGCAAGCTGCGCTTCGACAATCCCAATGCGCGCCACACCTGCGGCTGCGGCGAGAGCTTCGGGACATGAATTAGGGAATCCGCGCTTGACTTGCCTTAAGGCGCGGCTGCGAGCCGGGGCGTATCTTGCACGACTGGCTTGATGTCTTCGATGACCGCGCTCCGACCGCCCGCTGCAAAGGCGCCGAAAGTCCCACCCTCGGCACCTATCGCCGCGCGGTGCTCGACCGCTCGCATTTCGCCAGCCGACCGGAGTACCGTCGTAGGTATCTTGCGTCGTGCGCCGATTTTCGCCGCTGGCTGCGCATGGATTCTTCGGAATTGCGACCCTGACCCCGAATTCCGAACGCCCGGTCTTTCTCGACCTCGCGCGCATCCGCTTCCCGGTGGGCGCGGTGGCGTCGATGGGGCATCGCGTTTCGGGGGTAGCGCTGGTGATTGCGCTGCCCTTCGCAGTGCTCGCGCTGCAGCGCTCGCTCGAGGGCGAGGGGGTCTCGTTCGGCGGCTGGATGCGGCTTGCGGCGGCGCTCCTCGCCTGGGCGGCGGCGCATCACCTGTTCGCCGGGATCCGCCACCTGCTCATGGAGGCAGGCGTCGGCTCGTCGCTCGAGCCGGCGCGGCGCAGCGCCTATGCAGCGCTCATCGCCGCGGCGGCGATCGGTCTCGGCGTCCTCATCGCATGAGGGTTTTCAGCGGACAGCGTGCGTTCGTGCTGCAGCGCCTGACGGCGCTGGTGCTGCTCGCCTACGTCGCCGGCGGCGCGTTGCGGCTCGCGCTCGGGCCGCCGGTGATGCTCGGTCAGTGGCGCGCATGGGTCGCCACGCCGGGCGGCGCGGCGCTGATCGCGCTCCTCGCCGCGGCGCTGCTCCTGCACGCCTGGGTGGGCGTGCGCGACGTCGTCCTCGACTACGTGCATCCCTTCGGCTTGCGCCTAGCCGTGCTCGGCGCGCTCGCTGCAGCGCTCGTCTTCCTCGGTTTCTGGACCGCGCTGATCCTCGTTTCGCATGCGCTTTAAGGTCTACCGCTTCGATCCCGGGCAGCAGAAGAAGCCGCGCTTCCAGGACTACGACGTGCGCCTCCAGCCCGACGACCGCAAGGTGCTGGACGCCCTCGTGCGCATCAAGGAGGGGGACGACTCGCTCTCCTTCCGCCGCTCGTGCCGCGAGGGCGTGTGCGGCTCCGACGCGATGAACATCAACGGCCGCAACCGGCTCGCGTGCATCACCGACCTGGCGGAGGTGCGCGAGCCGGTGGTGCTCGCGCCGCTGCCCGGCTTTCCGGTAATCCGCGACCTCGTGGTCGAGATGACGCTCTTCTTCAAGCATTACCACGAGATCCGCCCGTACCTGGTGAACGACGAGGCGCCGCCCGAGCGCGAGCGGCTGCAGTCGCCCGAGGAGCGAGAGCGGCTGAACGGCCTCTACGAGTGCATCCTGTGCGCCTGCTGCACCGGCTTCTGCCCTTCGTACTGGTGGAACCCGGACAAGTTCATCGGCCCGGCGGGGCTGCTGCAGGCCGAGCGCTTCATCGTCGACAGCCGCGACCACGCCACCGCCGAGCGCCTCGCCTTCCTCGACGACGTCTACAGGCTCTACCGCTGCCGCACGATCATGAACTGCACCGAGGTCTGTCCGAAGGGCCTTAGTCCCGCGCGCGCGATCGAGCACATCAAGGGGCAGCTCCTGCGCCGCTCCACCTAGAAGGAGAAGATCGCCTTGACCGTCCAGCGGTCGGCGGCGTCGTAGCCGCGGCCGATGCCGAAGTTGACGTGCGGGGTGTCGAGGACCAGGTACAGCGTGTGCGCCTGCTCGGCGCGCGGCGCGAAGTCCGACGCGCGGCCGAGCTCGCCGTAGTACTCGAAGCCGAGCATCAGCTTGTCGCCCACCAGGCGCCCGACCTTCGCCGAAGGCGAGAAGAACACGACGCCCTTGTCCTCGCCGGCGAGGTCGAACTCGAGGTTCGGGTTGACCGCGAAGAGCCAGCGGCTGCCGCGGTAGCCGAGGATCGGCCGCAGCTCGCCGCTCCTGCGCGCCTGCTCGAAGCGCTCGTCGACGAACGAGATCTCGAGGTTGATGCCGCCGAAATAGCCAGTGCCGCCCTCCTGCGGCAGGAGCGGCATCCACTTGGCGCGAAAGCGCGGCCCGGCGAAATAGACCGTGCCTTCGGCGTTGCGCACGAAGGGCAGGTAGACGCCCCAGTCGATGCCGTGGCCGAGGCCCCACGAGATCTCCGGCGTAACGCGCAGCCCGTGATAGGGCGTGACCTCGCCGGGGTAGTCCGGCGTCGAGCGGCCGCTCGGCGTCGTGTTGACGTGCAGCTCGATGCCGCGCTCGCCCGGCTTCTCGAGATCGTCGGTGTAGACCTGGATCTCGTCGGGCAGCGCCGCCTCCGCGGCTCCGCATGCCAGGGCCAGGGCCGCAAGCGCCGCGACGAGCGCCTTGCGCAAAGCCGGCTACTTCTTCGCCGCCTTCTTGGCCTTGGCCTTCGGGATGTCGCCGCAGGAGAAATAGGTGCTGATGTCCTGCACGCTCTTGTGCACGTTGACTGCGAGGTTGCCCTTCTGCAGCTCGGCGAGCCCGACCGGCACCTGGGTGCTCGATTTTCCGTCGACCACGTTGTTGAGCCCCCATTTCGGCTGCGGGTTCAGCTTCTTGCAGTTGCCCTCGTGGATGTGCGCCGGTTGCGGCACGCCCTTCGGGAAGCCCTTCAGGGCGATGTCGACCTGCGTGCGGTCGCTGCCGAGGGAAGTCAGGGTCGTCGTGCCGGTCTCGCCGGACTTCTCCACCGCGTGCATGCGCACCTTCACCTTCTTGATGCCGCTGTCCTGCGCAAAAGCCGTCGCCGTCCCGGCGAGCAGCGCAACGCCAATGAGCCACTTCGCTTTCATGCCTGTCTCCTCTTTAAGCCTGCTCGAGCTCGAACGCCTTGTGCAGCACGCGCACCGCGAGCTCGGTGTACTTCTCCTCGATGACCACGGTGATCTTGATCTCGGAAGTCGAGATCATCTGGATGTTAATGCCCTCCTCGGCGAGCGTGCGGAACATCTGCGCGGCGATGCCGGCGTGCGAGCGCATGCCCATGCCGACGATCGACACCTTGGCGATGCGCTCGTCGCCCACCACGTCGCGCGACTTGATGTGCGGCTGCACCTGGTCCCTGAGGATGCGCAGGGCGCGGGGATAGTCGGCGCGGCCCACCGTGAACGAGAGGTCGGTCGAGCCGTCGTGGCCGACGTTCTGCACGATCACGTCGACGTCGATGTTCGCATCGGCGATCGGGCCGAGGATGGCGTAGGCGACGCCCGGCCGGTCGGGCACGCCGCGCACGGTGATCTTCGCCTCGTCGCGGTTGAACGCCACGCCTGAGATGACGGCTCTTTCCATCGCCATGTGGGGATCGTCCTCGAAAGTGATGAGCGTGCCGGCCTTGCCCTCCTCTTCGACCGGCAGCATGGGATCGGTGAGGCTCGAGAGCACGCGCGTCGGCACGCGGTACTTGCCGGCGAACTCGACCGAGCGGATCTGCAGCACCTTGGAGCCGGCGCCGGCCATCTCGAGCATCTCCTCGAAGGTGACCGTGCGCAGGCGTCGCGCCTCGGGCACCACCCGCGGGTCGGTGGTGTAGACGCCGTCGACGTCGGTGAAGATGTGGCACTCGTGCGCCTTCAGCGCCGCGGCGAGCGCCACCGCCGAGGTGTCCGAGCCGCCGCGGCCGAGCGTGGTGATGTTGCCCGCCGCGTCGACGCCCTGGAAGCCCGCCACGATGACCACGTACCCGTCGCGCAGATCGTTCCGGATCCGGGCGTCGTCGATGGTGACGATGCGCGCGCGGCTGAACGCCGAGTCGGTAAGCACCTTGACCTGCCAGCCGGCGTAGCTCCTCGCCTTCACGCCCTGCTCGATGAGCGCCATCGCGAGCAGCCCGATCGTCACCTGCTCGCCGGTGGAGGCGACGACGTCCAGCTCGCGCGGGTCGGGGATCGGCTGCAGCTCCTTCGCGAGCGCGATCAGCCGGTTCGTCTCCCCCGCCATCGCCGAGGGCACCACCACCATGTCGTGGCCCTCGCGCTTCCACTTCGCGACCCGGCGCGCGACGCTGCGGATGCGCTCCACCGAGCCCACCGAGGTGCCGCCGAATTTCTGGACGATCAAAGCCACAACAGGAAGACGATCAGCACCATACGGAAAGGCGCGGATTTTACAGTACCGCTGCGGCCATGCCCTGCCGCCGGGCCTGCTGCGAATCGGCGCCTTGCTATACTGAATCGTCTTCAGGAGCCAGCGATGGAATTCACTCAACGACTTTCTGGCCCGAAAGATCTG
Source organism: Burkholderiales bacterium (assembly GCA_035639215.1). Classification (GTDB taxonomy): domain Bacteria; phylum Pseudomonadota; class Gammaproteobacteria; order Burkholderiales; family SG8-39; genus SCGC-AG-212-J23. Next base: position 103 of record DASQYN010000120.1, on the reverse strand, counting down.
CCGTGATCTCCCATGATTGAACCCATGCTCGAGGGCGCCTGCCTCTGCGGCGCGATCCGCTACGCGATCGACGGCGCGCCGCGCTTCATGTACCAGTGCCACT
>DASQYN010000119.1:0-2477 GCA_035639215.1 Burkholderiales bacterium | reverse complement strand
CCGAGGTCGAGCAAGAGGAGCGCGAAGCCGGCGTCCTCGGCGGCCAGCGCCGCCTCGGCGGCCTCGGCATCGTGCACCCAGTCGACCACATAGCCTTCGTGTCGCAGGCCGGCCTGGATGCCGGTGCCGATCATCGCATCGTCTTCTACAAGCAGCAGTCGCATAGTCATTACCCCAGGTCAACCGGAACGTACACGGTGGCATCGCCGCGCTGCACGAGCAGCGCGATGTGCTTGCCAGCTTTCTCGACAGCCCTGCGCAGCTCGGCCACGCTCTTCACCGGCTGGTTGTTCACGCCGAGGATCACATCGCCGGGCTGCACGCCGGCCTTCGCCGCGGGCCCGGAAGCCTGCGCGACGACCAGGCCTTCGTCGCCCTGCTGCACCATCAGGCCGAGCTTGCCGGAGTTGGCGTCGGGATTCGCCTGGTTCGCCGACGCCACCTTCTCGTCGGGCATCGTCCCCACGGTGACGCCGAGCGTGTGCTCCGCGCCGTCGCGCCACACCTTCATCTGCGCATGCTCGCCGGGCTTGGTGTTGGCGACCAGCACCGGCAGGTCGGCGGACTCGTCGATCGGCTTGCCGTTCCAGGCGAGGATCACGTCGCCGGGCTTCAAGCCGGCGCGCTTCGCCGGCCCCTTGTCGTCCACCGAGCTCACCAGGGCGCCCTCGGGCTTGGGCAGGCCGAAGGACTGGGCGAGGCTCTGGTTCACGTTCTGCACCGCGACGCCGATGCGCCCGCGCGTCACGTGGCCGGCGGTCTTCAGCTGCTGCATGACGTTCATCGCCACGTCGATCGGGATGGCGAAGGAAAGCCCCATGTAGCCGCCGCTCTCGCTGTAGATCTGCGAGTTGATGCCGACTACGTTGCCGTCGAGATCGAAGAGCGGCCCCCCCGAGTTGCCCGGGTTCACCGCCACGTCGGTCTGGATGAAGGGCACGTAGCTGCCGCCGGGCAGCGAGCGCGAAGTGGCCGAGACGATGCCGGCGGTGACCGAGTTCTCGAAGCCGAACGGCGAGCCGACGGCGGCCACCCACTGGCCGACCTGCACCTGCTTCGAGTCGCCGACCTTCACGGCGGGCAGGTTGCTGGCGTCGATCTTGATCAGCGCCACGTCGGTCTTCTTGTCGCTGCCGATCACCTTGGCGGTGAACTCGCGCCGGTCGGTGAGCTTGACGTGGACCTGGTCGACGCCGTCGACCACGTGCGCATTGGTGAGGATGTAGCCGTCGGGGCTGACGATGAAGCCCGAGCCGATGCCATGCATCGGCCCCTGCTGGGGCATCGGCACGCCGAAGCGCTTGAAGAACTGATACATCGGATCGTTCTCGTCGAACTGCTGGTTCTGCGCCTTGGCCTCCTTCGTGACGCTGATGTTGACCACCGCCGGCCCGGCCTGCTTCACGAGCTGCGTGAAATCGGGCGCGCCGTGCGACGCGGCGGTCGGCGCGGCGATCGAGGAGGTGGTCGCGCCCGCGGCCGAGTGGGGCGGCGCCGCAGTCGAGGTCGTGCAGCCTGCGGCGAAGACCGGTATCAATGCGGCGAGCAGCGTGGCTCGCAGAGTTGGCAGCTTCCACTTCATGGTGCTTTTCCTAGCTGAGTTTTCGGATGGGGGCATGCTAGGAGGGCCACCTTAAGGTCTCCTTAAGAGCCGCCCGCGCGGTATGGCGCTTGCTCCACGCGCGGTATCCCCCGAAGTCCTAACGAACGGTTCCCCAATGAATCCCTCACGACGTGTACTTCTCAAGAGCGGCGCGGCAGCGCTCGCCGGCGCCTGCGTGGCGCGCGCGGCCCTCGCCCAGGCGAAAGCGCCCAAGCAGGCGATGCAGTACCAGGACCAGCCGAAAAACGGCCAGCAATGCGACCAGTGCATGCACTGGATCCCCGGACCGAAGCCCGGCGCGCAAGGCTCGTGCAAGGTTGTCGAGGGGCCGATTAATCCCAAGGGCTGGTGCGCGGCGTTCGTGAAGAAGAGCTAGGTTCCCGCCTTCGCGGGAACGACGTTTGGCTCGCCTAAGTCGTTCAATGGGTTCTGCCGAAATTCTTCGCCCGTCCCGCGCCGCGATCTCGAAGATCGACGTCGCGACGTACCGCATCCCGACCGACGCACCGGAATCGGACGGCACGTTCGAGTGGAACGCGACGACGCTGGTCGCGGTCCATGTCGCTTGCGGCGGCGTACGCGGCTTCGGCTATACCTACGGCGATCGCGCGACTGCGGAGCTGATCCACGGAACGCTCGCTCCGCTGCTCCAGGGAAAAGACGGCCTGGAAAGCGAGGCGCGGTGGCACGACATGGCGGCGGCGCTGCGCAACGCCGGTCGGCCGGGCATCGGCGCGATGGCGATCGCGGCGCTCGACGCCGCGCTCTGGGACGCGAAGGCGAAGCTCCTCGGTGCCCCGCTCGTCACGCTGCTCGGCGCGGCGCGCGAAGCGATCCCCGCCTATGGCAGCGGCGGCTTCACCAGCTATTCCGT
>DASQYN010000118.1:0-4572 GCA_035639215.1 Burkholderiales bacterium | reverse complement strand
GCTCGGCATCTACTCGTTCTTCGTCTGGCTCATCTTCATCAAGCTGAAGTGGCTGCCTTGGAATACGACTTCGCAGGTCACGGTCGCCATCATCCCGATCGTCGCGCTGACGGTGCTGATCCTGATGCTCAACGTCGTCGCGCCTTCCTCCGCGGACGTGCGCGTCTACAAGTACACCATCCCGATCGTCTCGCAGGTGAGGGGCCGCATCATCGAGGTGCCGGTCGAGGAAGGCAACCGCCTGGTCCACAAGGGCGACGTGCTCTTCCGCATCGATCCGACGCCCTATCAGCTCGAGGTGAACACGCTCGAGGCGCAGCTCTCCAATACCCAGGGCTCGATGCGCGACCTGCAGGAGCAGGAGAAAGGCGCGGCGGCGAAGATCGCCGAGGCGCAGGGCCGGGTGCGAGAGCTCACCGCCAAGCTCGAGCTCACGCGGACTCGTGTTGCGCAGTACAAGGAGCTCGTCGCCACCGGCGCGGGCAGCCGCTTCGACCTCGAGCGCGCGCAGACCGACGAGCAGGAGCAGCAGGGGCAGCTCGATGCGGCGCGCAGCGCCGAGCGCCAGGCGCGCGCCGGCGAGGCGCAGATCCGCCAGAAGCTCGGCGCCAGGTCGGGCGGCGAGTACGCCCAGGTGGCGCAGACCCGCGCGCAGCTCGAGAACGCCAAATGGCAGCTCGACCAGACGACCACCCGCTCGCCCTGCGATTGCTACGTGGTGAATCTGCAGCTCAGGCCCGGCGCTTTCGTTGCCGGCATCCCGCTCAACCCGGTGATGACCCTGGTCGAGGCCGACGGGCAGGTGGTGGCCTTCTATTACCAGAACGAGCTGCATGAGGTCGCGCCGGGCAACGAAGCCGAGTTCGCGCTCGAGACCATGCCCGGACGCATCATCAAGGCGAAAGTCGACTCGATCGTCTGGGCGCAGGGTCAGGGGCAGCTGCCGGCGAGCGGCACCATCCCGATGTCCGGCTACGCCGCTCAGCCGCCCGGCCGCTATGCGGTGAAGTTCAATATCGAGCCGCGAGACCGCGAGCTCTTCCTTGCTGCCGGTGCCGCCGGCCATGCGGCGATCTACACCGATCACGTCGCCGAGATCCACATCCTGCGCAAGGTGATCCTGCGGGTCGGGTCGTACATCAACTACCTGATCCTCAAGCTGCACTGATGCGCGCGGCGTGCGCCCTCCTCGTGCTCTGCGCCGCGGCGGGCTGCGCGCTGAAGGCGCCGCCGGCGCACGATTCCACCGTTCGCGATGCGCTGCCCAATCTCCAGGTGCCGGAGAAGTGGGCGGCCGAGCCGCGCGCCTTGGCGGCAAAAGCAGAAACCGACGGGTGGCTCGCCGAGTTCCACGATCCGCAGCTCGACGCCCTGGTGCGCGAGGTGCTCCGGAATAACCCCGACCTGCGCGTCGCCGCGGCGCGCGTCGAGCAGGCGGCGGCCTACGTCAAGGCCGCCGGCGCGACCCTCTATCCCCAGGTCAGCGCGCTCGCGCGCGGCGGCGGGACGCTTTCCGGCGACTCGAGCGGCCTGCAAGGCGCCGGAATATTCGCCAATTGGGAGCTCGACGTCTGGGGCCGCGTGCGCGCCGGGCGTGAATCCAGCTCCATTCAATATTCTTCCGCGGCGCTGGACACGGAATACGCTCGCCAGTCGCTCGCCGCGCTCGCGGCGAAGAGCTGGTTCCTCGCCACCGAGGCGCGCCTGCAGAAGGGGATCGCCGAGGACATGGTCGCCTCCATGGATCGGCAGCTCGGCCTCGCCGAGGACCGGCTGCGCATCGGCCGCGGCGACCAGAACGACGTGACGCTCGCGCGGGCGAGCGTCGCGACCTATCGCGACAGCGTGCGCAGCCTCGAGTACGCATACCGGCAATCGCTGCGCGCGCTCGAGTCGCTCGCCGGCCGCTACCCGGCCGGGGCGATCGAAGTGCCGGCGCAGCTCGCCGCGATTCCCGGCGAGGTTCCGGTCGGCCTGCCCTCGGAGCTGCTCGAGCGGCGTCCCGACGTGGTCGCCGCCGAGCGGCGCGTCGCTGCCGCGTTCTACCGGGTCGAGGAAGCGAAAGCCGCGCGCCTGCCGCGCATCTCGCTCACCGCCGCGGTGACGAGCATCTCGAGCGACCTCTTCGTCCTCAAGGACCGGGACAACCCGGTGTGGAGCGCCGGCGCGGCCATCAATGCGCCGCTCTTCCTCGGCGGGCAGCTGCAGGCGCAGATCGACGTGCGCACCGCCGAGCAGAAGCAGGCGGTGGCGGAATACGGTGCGGTCGGCTCGCGCGCCTTCTCCGAAGTCGAGAGCGCGCTCTCGGCCGTCTTCACGCTGCACGATCGCGAGGAGCTCCTGAAGCAGGCGGTCGCCGAGAACACGCGCGCGCTCGACTTCGCGAATGTGCGCTACCGGGTGGGCGTCGGCGACCTGCGCGCGGTGCAGCAGCAGGCGCTTGCCCTCGACGCCACGCGCACGGCGCTGCTGCGCGTGCAGGCCGAGCGGCTCGTGCAGCGGGTAAATCTGCACCTAGCGCTGGGTGGCAGCTTCGAAGCGAAGCCGTGAACTGGCTGCTCGTCTTCATCCCGGTCGCGCTCGGGCTGGAGCATTTCGGCGCCTCGGACCCCTGGATCTTCTTCGCCGCCGGGCTTGCCATCGTGCCGGCGGCGGCGCTCATCGTGCGCTCGACCGAGCAGATCGCGACCTATACCGGCGAAGCGATCGGCGGCCTGCTGAACGCGAGCTTCGGCAATGCGCCGGAGCTGATCGTTGCGCTCGTCGCGCTGCGGGCGGGGCTCCTCGACATGGTGCGCGCCGCGCTCGTCGGCGGCATCCTCGCCAACCTGCTGCTAGCGCTCGGCCTCTCGTTCCTCGCCGGCGGGCTGCGCCACCATACCCAGACCTACAACGCCGCCGCCGCGCGCGTCTACGGCTCGATGACGCTTCTCGCGGCGCTCTCGCTCATGGTGCCGAGCGCCTTCAGCCGGCTGCTGGCGCCCGGCGCGCCGGTGCGCGAGGAGGCGCTCCTCAACTTCGGGCTCGCGATCGTGCTGCTGCTCGCCTACGCCCTGTATCTGCTTTTCCAGCTGAGGACGCACCCGGACGAGTTCGCCGGCGAGCCGGGCAAGCTCTCCGAGCCGACCGAAGCTCATGAGAAGCGCTGGAGCCTGCCGCGCGCCCTGGCAAGCCTGCTCGTCGCCTCGGTCGTCGCGGCGTGGATGAGCGAGGTCCTGGTCGGCGCGGCGCAGGGCACCGGCAAGGCGCTCGGCATGTCGGAGGCCTTCATCGGCGTCGTCTTTCTCGCCATCGTCGGCGGCGCGGCCGGGCCGCCGGCGGCCATCGTCATGGCGCGGCGCGACAAGATGGACCTCTCGATGGGCATCGCCCTCGGCGCGGCGATCCAGATCGCGCTCTTCGTCGCCCCGGTGCTCGTGCTGGCGAGCGTCTTCATCGCGCCGGAGCCGCTCAAGCTCAGCTTCAGCCGCCTCGAGGTCGGCGCGGTGTTCATGGCGGCGCTGATCGGCGCCATCGTCGCCGGCGACGGCCGCTCGAACTGGTACAAGGGCGTGCAGCTCGTCGCCGTCTATCTCATCATCGCGCTCATGTTCTACTTCATCCCTGCGGGTAACGCCTAGAAGGCACCGATTCGGCCACCGCGAGCGCCAGGCGCGCCTCCTTGCCGCTCAGAAATGAAAAGACGCGCCGATGGCGGGGCCGCTGAAGCGGAAATCCTGGAACAGCTTGTCGTCACTCTGGTCGTACGCGAGGTGGCGATAGGAGAGCAGTGCGTCGCCCCACTTGAAAGCGTAACCCACGCCGAACATCAACTGCCAGGTCGGGGTCGACGAGCCCCAGCCGATGTCGAAATAGTACGGTGCAAACCACCGGCCTTCGCCGATTCGCACGCGGCCGCGCGCGCCGATGATCCAGTCCCAGATCTCGGCGTTGCGAGAGACGCCCCCCGAGGCGGGGAAGGTCTGCACGCCGCCCGGCCCGCTCACCGCTGCGGCGAGCTGCCATTGCGTCTGCGCCTTGATGTCGAGGTAGCGAAGCCCGCTCAGCACGTCGAAGGAGCCGCGATCGCTGTACGCGACCGTGGTGGAGGCGGCGATCGTCCACGCTACACCGGTGAGCGACGACTGGGTGCTCACGTTCGCGGTGGTGCTGACGGCCGAGCCGCCGAAGTTCACCGACTTGACGCTGCTGCCTTCCTTGTTGAAGTCGAGGTAGATGAGGTCGCTGAAGATCGACAAGGGACCCTTGCGCGCCTCTCCGGCCAGCATGAGCGCGGCGCTCAGGTTCTCGAGGTAGTTGTTCGGCCCGACGCCGACTTCCGGCGCGCCGCCGGCGCCCGGCGGAATGCTGTACTTCAGCGTGCCGTCGACGTTGGGCAGCCAGATGTACGGCGTCAGGGTGAACTGCCACTGTGCCCCGGCATCCTGCGGATGAGCAGCCGCCGGCAGGGCGAACGCGAGGACGGCAAGGGCAGCGCGCGCGAGGGACATGGCCGCAATGGTGGGCTGCGCGGGGCCGAGCAGCCATTGGACCTTGGTCCCATTTCGCGCGCTGCAGCAAGCAGGCACGATG
>DASQYN010000117.1:0-7788 GCA_035639215.1 Burkholderiales bacterium | reverse complement strand
CCTTGCCGAGCTCACCGAACTCGGGGCCGCGGTGGTCGATGGTGGCTGCATCGATGGCGCGCAGCACTCGGTCGGGCACGTTGGTCGGGCCCGGGATCTGGAGGAAATGGCGACCGGCGCGTCTCATACTCGGGGTCTCCTTAAGTTATTCTACTTCGCGGCATGAATGCCCCTGCCTTCCCCGTGCGTTTGGCCGGCCCGCCCCTCGCGCAGCGCTTGCGCAAGGAGCTCGATGCCGAGGTCTTCTTCGACCGCGCGAGCCGCGGCCGCTACTCGACCGACGCTTCGATCTACCAGGTCGAGCCGGTCGGGATCGTCGTGCCGCGCACCGAGGAAGCGGCGCGCGGGGCAATCGCCATCGCGGCCGAGGAGGGCGTGCCGATCCTGCCGCGCGGCGCCGGCAGCTCGCAGTGCGGCCAGGCCGTCGGCGCGGCGCTCGTCATCGATCATACGAAGTATCTCAACCGCATCCTCGAGGTGGCCGACGCACGGGCCGTCGTGCAGCCGGGCGTGGTGCTCGACGCATTGAACGCGGCTTTGCGCGCTCACGGACTGTGGTTTCCCGTCGATGTTTCGACCAGCGCGCAGGCGACGCTCGGCGGCATGGCGGGCAACAACTCCTGTGGCTCGCGCTCCATTGCCTACGGCAACATGGTGCATAACGTGCTCGCCATCGAAGCGTGCACCGTATCGGGCGAGCGCTGGAAGTTCGGCTCAATGGGCGAGGCCGCGGGGCCGCCGGGTTACCGCGATTTTGTTTCCCGCCTGCGAGCACTCTACGACAGGGAAAGCGCGGAAATCGAGGCGCGCTTTCCGAAGGTGCTGCGCAAGGTCGCGGGGTACAACCTCGATCACCTCGGCCCGCCGCACGCCAACGCCGCGCATCTGCTCGTCGGCTCGGAAGGCACGCTCGCCTACTCCGAGCGGCTGCACCTCAAGCTTTCGCGCATCCCGCCACGGCGCGCACTCGGCGTCTGCCACTTCCCGAAGTTCTACACCGCCATGGATCTCACCCGGCACATCGTCAAGCTGGGTCCGAGCGCGGTCGAGCTGGTCGACCGCACGATGATCGGCCTCGCGCGCGAGATCGGCGCCTTCCGCAAGACCGTCGATGCGTTCATCCGCGGCGAGCCCGACGCCATCCTGCTCGTCGAGTTCTCCGGCGAGGAGGAGCAGGCGCCGCGCCTCAAGCGCCTGGTGGAGCTGATGGGCGACCTCGGCCTGCCCGGCAGCGTCGTCGAGGTGACTGACGCCGCGCAGCAGCGCGACATCTGGGAAGTGCGCAAGGCGGGCCTCAACATCATGATGTCGATGAAAGGCGACGGCAAGCCCGTGTCCTTCATCGAGGACTGCGCCGTGCCGCTCGAGCACCTCGCCGACTACACCGAGCGCCTGACGCGCGTGTTCGAGAAGCACGGCACGCGCGGTACCTGGTACGCGCACGCCTCGGTCGGCACGCTGCACGTGCGTCCGGTGCTCGACATGCGGCGCGACGGCGCGCAGAAGATGCGCGCCATCGCCGAGGAAGCGTGCGCGATGGTGAAGGAGTTCAAGGGCGCCTATTCCGGCGAGCACGGCGATGGACTGGTCCGCTCGGAATGGATCGCGCCCTTCTTCGGGCCTCGCCTCACCGCAGCGCTCGGCGAGATCAAGTCCTGGCTCGACCCGAAGGGGCTGATGAACCCGGGAAAGATCGTCGATCCGCCGAAGATGGACAGCCGCGAGCTGTTCCGCTTCAAGCCGGGCTACGAGACGCGCGTGCCGTCGACGGTTCTCGACTGGGGCGAATGGGGCGGCTACGACAAGGCCGTCGAGATGTGCAACAACAACGGCCATTGCCGCAAGTTCGACGCCGGCACCATGTGCCCTTCCTATCGGGCGACGCGCAATGAAAGGGATTTGACCCGGGGAAGGGCGAACACCTTGCGTCTCGCGCTTTCCGGGCAGCTCGGCGACGCAGGCGAGCAGGCGGTGAAGGAGGCGCTCGATCTCTGTGTGTCCTGCAAGGGCTGCAAGCGCGAGTGCCCGACCGGCGTCGACATGGCGCGCATGAAGATCGAATTTCTCGCGCAATACCGCAAGTCGCACCCGGTCAGCCTGCGTGAGCGCGCCCTCGCTTATCTCCCGCGCTATGCGCCTTGGGCCGCGCGCCTGGCGCCGCTTTCGAATTTGCTGTCGGGCATGACGAAGAAAAGCATCGGCTTCGCCGCCGAGCGCCCGCTGCCGCGCTGGCGCAGCGACCCATTTCCGGCGGTTGAGCGAAGCGATGCCGACGTCGTCCTCTTCGTCGACACCTTCAACCGCTATTTCGAGCCGGAGAACGCCCGCGCGGCGCTGAACGTTCTTGAAGCGGCCGGCTACCGCGTCCATGCGCCGGGGGCGATCTGCTGCGGGCGCACGTTCCTCTCCGTCGGCCTGGTGGACGAGGCGAAGCGCGAAGCGCAGGTGTTCATCGATACTCTCAGGCCACACGTCGAGCGCGGCGTGCCGATCGTCGGCCTCGAGCCCTCGTGTCTTTTTTCGCTGCGCGACGAGTTCGGCGTAATGGTTCCGCAGGGCGCCGTGCTGGCCGGCAAAGCGTTGCTCTTCGAGGAGTTCCTTGCGCAGCGGCCGGGGCAGCTGAAATTCCGCGAAACCCAGCAGAAGGTGCTGCTGCACGGCCATTGCCATCAGAAGGCGTTCGACGCGATGCCGGCGGTGGAGAAGGTTCTGCGAATGGTGCCAGGCGTGGAGCTGAGCACGGCACAGACCAGCTGCTGTGGCATGGCGGGCAGCTTCGGCTACGAGGCCGAGCACTACGAGGTGTCGATGCAGATGGCGGAGCTCGCGCTGCTGCCCGCGGTACGCAAGGCGCCGGAGGCGGTGCTGGTCGCCGACGGGACGAGCTGCCGTGTCCAGATCGCGCAGGGCACGGGCCGGGGCGCGGTGCACGTCGCGCGCTTCCTGGAGTCGCGGCTTATCGGGCAGGCGACGGCGATCGGCGAGATGAGCGGACCACGCGCCTAGCGTCGCCGCGCCCATGCGAAGAGCGCGATGCCGCCGGCGACCATCGGCACGCAGAGCCACTGCCCCATCGTCATGCCGAGCGCGAGGAAGCCGAGAAACGAGTCGGGCTCGCGCGCGAACTCGCCGAGGAAGCGAAGGCAGCCATAGCCGATCAGGAATATCGCCGAGACCTGGCCGGCGGGCCGCGGCTTGGATGAGAACCACCAGAGAAGCGCGAACAGCACCAGGCCTTCGAGCGTGAACTCGTAGAGCTGCGAGGGGTGGCGCGGCACATCGCCCGCCCCTCGGAAAATCATGCCCCAGGGCAGGTCGGTCGGCCGCCCCCACAGCTCGCCGTTGATGAAGTTGCCCATGCGCCCGGCGGCGATGCCGAGCGGGCAGAGCGGCGCAATGAAGTCCATGAGGCGTAGGAAACCGAGCTTGTGCTTGCGCGCGGCAAGCGCCATCGCGGCCATCACGCCCAGCAGGCCGCCGTGGAAGGACATACCGCCCTGCCACACGGCCGGAATCTCGAGCGGATGCGCTGCGTAATAGTCGGGCTTGTAGAAAAGCACGTAGCCCAGGCGGCCGCCGAGGATCACGCCGAGCACCGCGAAGAAGATCAGGTCGTCGAACTGCCGCCGGTCGATCGGCGCCTTGCCGGCGTCGATGCGGCGAATGCCCAGCCACCAGGCGAGGCCGAAGCCGAGCAGGTACATGAGGCCGTACCAGCGAACGGCGAGCGGCCCGATCGAGAAGGCGACGGGGTCGAAATTCGGATGAACGAGCATGCTAGGACGCCAGCCGACGCGCGAGGGCGAGGAATTCCTGCGCCGGTGCGTCCAGCGCCCGGCGCGACCAGGCGAGCCAGAGGTCGAGACGCGGATGCGTATCGACCAGCTCGCGGTAAACCACGCCGCGCCGCCCCAGGTTCGCCACCGAGCCCGGCACGACCGCGGCGCCGAGACCGCTCGAGACCAGGCTGACCACCGTCTGCATCTGGATTGCCTCCTGCGCGACGTTGAGGGAGAACCCGGAGCGCGCCGCCAGGTTCGCGACGATATCGTACAGGCCCGGCGCAATGTCTCTCGGCACCATGACGAGAGGCTCGCCCGCGAGCTCACGCATGGCAACCTTGCGAAGCCGCGCCAGGCGGTGACGCGCGGGTAGCGCGAGCACGAAGCGCTCGCGCTGTACGACCAGGTGCTCGAGGGCCGAGGCGCCTGCCACCGGCGGCAGAAGCAGGCCGAAGTCGAGCTCTCCGGCGGTCAGGGCGTCCGCCTGTTGGGGCGAGAGCATCTCCCGCAGCGCGAGCCGTACGCCGGGCCGGGCCGCCTTGTACGCCCTCAGCAGTCCTGGCAGCACGCCGTAGTCGGCGAGCGAGACGAAGCCGATGCGCAGCCGCCCTTCCTCGCCGGCTGCCATCGCGCGCAGCTCGCTTACCGCACGCTCCAGATGAGCGCTCAGGCGGCGCGTCTCGTCTAGCAGCCGCTCCCCGGCCGCGGTGAGCGCGACGCGCCGTCGCGTTCGCTCGAAGAGCGCGACGCCGAGCTGCGCTTCGAGGGCACGGATCGCCCGCGACAGCGGCGGCTGCGAGATGTGCAGCGCTTGCGCCGCCCGGCCGAAGTGCAGCCGCTCGGCCACGGCGCTGAAATACCGCAGCTGCCACAATTCCGGCAGTTTCATGCCGGTAGGGTATTACAGGACTTCGGCTTCGGCATTGGCGCCCAGCCGCCGGCGGCGGCACAATCGGCACTCGGAGGACCGCCCCCATGCCCAGCTATAACCGCCGCTCGCGTCTCATTACCCAGGGCGTTGCCCGCTCGCCGAACCGCGCCATGCTGCGCGCGGTCGGCTTCGGCGACGCCGATTTCGAGAAGCCGATCGTCGGCGTGGCGAACGGCCACTCGACGATGAACCCGTGCAACGCCGGCATCCAACCGCTGGTCGATCGCGCGATCGAAGCGCTCGAGCGCGGCGGCGCCAAGCCGCAGGTGTTCGGCTTTCCCACAGTCACCGACGGCATCGGCATGGGAACCGAGGGCATGAAGTATTCGCTCGTCTCGCGGGAAGTGATCGCCGACTCCGTCGAGACCGCCGTCAACGGTCAGCTGATGGACGGCGTGATCTGCGTCGGCGGCTGCGACAAGAACATGCCCGGCACGATGATGGCGATGGCGCGCATCAATGTCCCCGGCATCTTCGTCTACGCGGGAACGATCAAGCCGGGATTCTGGAAGGGGCAGAAGCTCACCATCGTCAGTCCGTTCGAGGCGGTCGGCGCCTTCAGCGCCGGCAAGATGAGCGAGGAAGACTTCGTCGGCATCGAGAAGAACGCCTGCCCCTCGGTCGGCGCCTGCGGCGGCCAGTACACGGCGAACACGATGTCCTCGTCGTTCGAGGCGCTCGGCATGAGCCTGCTCAACTCGTCGCAGCTAGCCTCGCCGGACCCGGAAAAAGCGGATTCGGCGGCCGAGTCCGCGCGCGTCTTGCTCGGGGCGGTGAAGAGCGACCTGAAGCCACGCGACATCATCACGCGCAAGTCGCTGGAAAACGCGGTCGCGCTCGTCATGGCGACCGGCGGCTCGACCAATGCCGTGCTGCACTACCTCGCCATCGCCGCCGCGGCCGGCGTGCGATGGACGATCGACGACTTCGAGCGAGTGCGTCGGCGCATCCCGCTGCTCTGCAACCTCAAGCCGTTCGGCCCGTACGTCGCCACCGATTTCCACGCCGCCGGCGGCGTGCCGCAAGTGCTGAAGATGCTGCTCGAGGCGGGCCTCGTCCACGGCGAGTGCATGACCATCACCGGGCGCACGCTCGCCGAGGAGCTGAAGAACGTGTCGGCGAAGCCGCGCGCCGACCAGGACGTCATCCGGCCGATGGACCGGCCGCTCTACCCGCGCGGGCATCTCGCGATCCTGAGAGGCAATCTCGCGCCCGAGGGCTGCGTGGCGAAGATCGCCGGGCTGAAGAGCGCCTCCATCACCGGCCCGGCGCGCGTTTTCGATTCCGAGAACGACTGCATGAAGGCCATCATGGCGAAGCGCATCAAGCCCGGCGACGTGATCGTCATTCGCTACGAAGGCCCGAAAGGCGGCCCCGGCATGCAGGAGATGCTCGCGCCGACCTCGGCGCTGATCGGTCAGGGCCTCGGCGAATCGGTGGGGCTGCTCACCGACGGGCGCTTCTCCGGCGGCACCTGGGGCATGGTGGTCGGCCACGTGGCGCCCGAGGCCTACGTCGGCGGCAACATCGCCCTCGTCAAGGAGGGCGACTCGATCACCATCGACGCGGCGAAGCGGCTGATCGAGCTCAACGTCCCCGCGAAGGAGCTGGCGGCGCGGCGCAAGAAGTGGAAGCAGCCACGTCCGCGCTACACGAAGGGCGTGATGGCGAAGTACATGCGGCTCGTTTCCACCGCATCGCGGGGCGCGATCACCGATTCAGAAAGCTGAGCCCGGCTGCGCGAGGAATTGCAGTTCCTCCGCGGTGCTCGCGCGCCCGAGCGCCGCGTTGCGATGCGGGAAGCGGCCGAAGCGGGCGATGATGTCGCGGTGCGCGATCGCATAGCGCAGGGCGTCCTCGGTTTGCGGGTGCTTCGCCAGCGGTTGCATCAGCTCGCAGGCGAGCTCCTGGTCGGCGAGCGACTCGCTGTGCTCGAAGGGCAGATAGGCGAACAGGCGCTCGACCGGAAGCAGGGCGCTATCGTGGTGCTGGCCGAGGAGATGGCGTGCCGTTTGCAGAGCCAGGGGATCGGTGGCGAAGGCCTGCGCCGTGCCGCGGTGGATCTGGCGCGAGAACTGGTCGAGCACCAAGATCCGCGCTAGGCACGCCGCGGGCTGGTCCGGCCAGTCGCGATGCGCGCCTGCGGCTAGCGCTTGCAGAAGCGCCGCGAAGCGATGGCGCAGCTGCGCATCGAACGCCGGATCCTTTGCGAACCAGCGGGCATGGCGCTTGCCGTAATCCTGGCCCGCGCCGAACCAGAAGTCGAGCACCTGCCGCGCGAGATCGGGCGTCATGGCGCCGATGTTAAGCTCGCCGGCGCACCGGAGGCGTCTCATGCCGAATCGCCTGGCCCAGGAAACTTCCCCTTACCTTCAGCAGCACGCGGCGAACCCCGTGGAATGGTACCCGTGGGGCGGCGAGGCGCTCGAGCGCGCGCGCGGCGAAGGCAAGCCGATCCTGCTTTCCATCGGTTACTCGGCCTGCCACTGGTGCCACGTCATGGCGCACGAGAGCTTCGAGGATCCGCGCGTGGCGGAGGTGATGAACCGGCTTTTCGTCAACGTCAAGGTGGATCGCGAGGAGCGCCCCGATCTCGATCAGATCTACCAGACCGCGCACCAGATGCTCGCGCAGCGCCCGGGAGGCTGGCCGCTCACCATGTTCCTCACGCCCGAGGGCGCGCCCTTTTTCGGCGGCACCTACTTCCCCAAGGAGCCGCGCTACGGCCTGCCTGGTTTTGCCGAGCTCTGCGAGCGCATCGCCGCAATCTGGCGCGAGCGTCGCAGCGATATCGCCGCGCAGAACTCGGCGCTCGAGGACGCGTTCGGCCGCCTCCTGCCGCGCAGCCCGGCCGAGCGGGCGCAGCTGTCGGCGCAGGTGATCGGCGATCTGATCGGCGATTTGCGCGCGAGCTTCGATTCGGTGCTGGGCGGCTTCGGCGGCGCGCCCAAGTTTCCGCATGTCCCGGATCTCGAGCTTTGCCTGCGCGAGGGCGCGAGCGACGTTACGACCGTCACGCTCACCCGCATGTGTGAAGCCGGCGTCTTCGACCAGCTCGGCGGAGGTTTCTATCGC
>DASQYN010000116.1:0-2547 GCA_035639215.1 Burkholderiales bacterium | reverse complement strand
GCCGAAACCCCGGCGCGCGGCCAGGCAAATTCCGCGGCAAGCGGCTCGAGGAACACCGCTACCGTGCCGATCGCGCCGAAAGCCATGCCGACCATCGCCGTGCAGACCCCGACGATGATCCAGGCGTAGGGTCGGTCGGTGGTCATCTCACCGCATGGAGAAGAAGTAGTACTGTGCCGTGTAGGGAACCCGCGCCTGGATGCCGGCTTGCGAGCACCTGCCCGGCGGCGCGACGCCGCCCGCGGTGGCAACGCGCTGCACGCTCGTCACTCTGCTGAGCGCACCTTCGCCGCCCACCGACTTCGTCGAAAGCAGCAGCCACGGGATGGCGCCCGTCGCCGGCGCGTCGGCATGCGCCTTCACGACGCCGGCGATTCCGCTGCCGTCGATCGACTCCCAGCGCGGCCCGGCGTAGTGACGCCCGATGCGCCTGCCGTTCGCGTCGAAGAGCTCAGCCTCGGGCGCGACGAACGTCCACTTGCCGTCGCGGCATTCATAGATCTGCACGCCTTTAGCCGCAACGACGAGCGCCAGTGACTGGTTCGCGCCGGGTTTGAGCTCGGCGGGCACCGGCACCAACGGACTTGAACACCCGACGAGGAGAAACGCGAGCGCGAAGGCGCGGCTTTTCATGCTTTCCTCTCTGCGCCATCACGGGCTCCGCTGCGAAAGAGCGGCGAGCACGCGGCAGCGATCTTCTCGACGTGCCGGTAGTCCGTGCCGCAACAGCCGCCCATCACGTTGAGCGATGGAAGGACGCTTGCCGCCAGCTCAGCGTATTGAGCGCCCAGCTCGACCGGGTCGCCGGTATCGAGCTCGGTCGACGCGTTAAGCTCGGCGTGGCTTTTGCGCGAGGCGTTGGCGCGCAGCCCGCGGATGCGGGCCGTCCAGGGTCCGTCGAGCGCGCCGGCGAAATGCTCCGGGTGCGCACAATTCAGCATGTAGTAGCTCGGGTAGCCGCCGGTCTCGGTGTCCACCTCCTGGATCGCCGCGCCGAGCGGCTGCCCGGTAGGCAGCCGGCCGTCCGTCTCTACGGTGAAGGAAATCGCCACCGGCATGCCCGCATAGCGGGCGGCGAGCGCAATGCCGGTCGCTTCCTCGACGTAGTTCATGGTGATCGCCCCCACCATGTCCGCCGTCGTGCCGGCAAACGTGTCGATCTGGTCCTGGTGATAGTCGCAGGCCTCGTCCGCCGACATGAGGCACGCCGGCTCGTAGCCGTCGCCCCGCGGACCGACGCAGCCGCTGATGACCAGCGCCATGGCCGGATGGGCCGCGCGCAGCTCCTCGAGCAGGCGGATGGCACGGCGGTTCGCCTCGTTCAGGGTACGCGGCGTATGACCCAGGCGGCGGCCCCAGTCGGCGCTCGCTCGCCAGGTCGCGCTCTCCAGGACGAGGCCGACGCCGAAGCGCGCCGCGATCCGTAAATACGCGGCGAAATAGCGCTGCAGGGCCGCCTCGCCGCCTGGGCGCCGGAAAAGGTCGATCGCGGCGAAGTGCGGCAGATCGATCCCGTCGTTGAAGATCAGGCTGGTCTCGATGCCGCCGTCGGCGAGGTAGAGGCCGCCGTCAAGCTGCGGCAACGCTCTGCGATAGGGCGCCTGCATGCACTCCTCCATGAAAGATCCGGTTGCGCCGCGCGCCAAGCGCCGCCGCGGCGCGCGTGAGCTGCAGCACGTCGCGCTGCGCGTGGCTTCCGCCGATGCGATGCGCGACCGGCGGCAGCGCGCGGAGCAGCCGCTCGGCCAGCTCGTGCTCGCCGCGCCCGAATGCGACGATGGCCCGGCAGGCCGGCAGGCCGACCAGCCGCGTCATCTCGTAATTCGCGCCTTCGGCGCGCGACAGCCGCCGCTTCTGCGTGGCGAGCACCCGCTCGGCAAGCACCCAGCGGCGTGCGCCGACGAAGGCCATGACGGCGTGGAGATCGTTGAAGGCGCAGTAACCGTCGGCGGCGTGCGGCGCCCAGCGCTCCGCCAGCGCCGCGAACCAGGCCCCCGCCTCGATGCCGACGAGCGAAAGCCGCCACAGGAGCGCCGAGGCGTCGATCAGCTCGGCGAGGCTGCCCAGCCGCATCCGTCGCTCGTACACCGCGAGCGCCGCATCGGCATTTCCTTGCTGCACATGGAAGAGCGCCGCGTGCCACCACAGGTGGTTTGCGAGCTCGCCATGCCGGGAACAAGCGGCGACCCAGCGCAAGCCTTCTTCCGGCCGTCCCTCCATCTCGAATACATGCAGCAGCGCGTGCAGCGCGCGCCGGTCGCCTGACTCGAGCCCGAGCGCACGGCGTGCGGCGTCCTCGGCGGCGGCATAGTCGCCGCATTCCTCGAGCCCGAAGGCGTGCATCGCAAGCACCGCGTGGTAGCCCGGATTCGACGCCGACCAGCCCGGCAGCACTCGCTCGACGCGCGCTCGCGTCGCCTGCGGCTCGCCCAGGTAGTAGTCGACGAGCTGGGAAGCCCAGAGCGCGAGGAAGTCTCGCGGCGCCTCGTGCAGCAGCCGGTCATAGCCGGCGCGCGCGGACCGGTAGTCGCCATGCAACACGGCCTC
>DASQYN010000115.1:0-14253 GCA_035639215.1 Burkholderiales bacterium | reverse complement strand
GCGCCAGCCGGCTGTTGTAGGTGTGAGTGCGCCGGCCGTAGGGAAGCCCCTCGGCGTCCATCAGCCCTTTCATGCGGGCGTACATGGCTTCGGGGTCGACATTGCGCCCCGCGTAAAGCTCCGCCATTGAGCGGCCTTCGGCGGGTGTTTCGGGATGCAACGGGAAGTGCACCAGCACAGTGTCGATGTCGAACGTCTGCTCCAGCTTTCCAGTACGCACGGTACTGAGATAGCACCAGGGTCAGACGTAATCGCTGAAGACTTCGACGACTTGGGGTTCCACGGTTCGAGGCTCTCCAATCTGTCCCGTAAGATTACGCCGCTCGCTGCCGAGGCGGCGGGATTTCGACGGCGATGCGCTGATCATGGACGGCTTCGAGCTGGTATCCGGCCGCAATCCACGCCTCGAGCCCGCCGAGCAGCGGCCGCACTCGGACGAAGCCGAGGTCCTGCAGCAGCTTCGCGGCGCTCGCAGCCGAAGCTTCGTTCGGGCAGGTGCAATAGAAAATGATCTCGCGATCCTTCGGGAATTCGCCGGCCCGGCTGGCGATGTCCGCGAAGTTGATGGCGCGCGCGCCCGGAATCGCCCGCCCGTCGCTCAGGCGCTCCGCGGCGCCCCGCAGGTCGAAGATGAGCGGCTTCGGCTCGCCGCTCATGAGCGCGAGCAGCTCCTCGACGGTGATGCGCGCCATGCGCACCGCCTTGTAGAAGCGCTGCCGTTCCCACCACTTGAGCGCGATATAGGCGGCGAGCAACGCGCCGACGAAGAGCGCCGCCACCGGGCCCCAGTCCTGCAGCCGCGCGAGCAGCGCATTGACGTTCCGCGCGAAGAGCGCGCCCGCCGCGACCGAGATGCCCACCCAGAGCGCCGAGCCGGCGAGCGTGAGGAGCGCGAAGCGCAGCCGGGGCATGCGCACGACGCCGGCGAGCGGCGCGGCGACCCCGCCCACGCCGGGGACGAACTTCCCGAGCACCACCGTCCAGCCGCCCCAGCGCTCGAAATGCGACGAGGTCTGCTGCACGCACGAGTCCGGGGAAAGCGAGATGCCGCAGAGCAGCCGCAGCACGCGCGTGCCATAGCGGCGGCCGAGGAGGTACCAGGCGCCGTCGCCCGCCAGGCAGGCGAGCAGGGCGACGGCGAACACCGCGGCGAGCGGGAATTCGCCTTCGGCGGCCGCCGCGCCGCCGAGGATCATCGTCGGCATCGCAGGAATCGGGATGCCGAGCCGCTCGAGGAGCACGTTGGCGAACACGAGCGCCGGGCCGAAGTCGTGGAGCAGCCGCTGCGCGGAGTCCATGGCGGCATGTTACGGCGGCGTGACTGCGGAAGCGTCGCGGGTGGACTTCGGCATATTTCAGCCGTAACCGCGTCGAAACGCTCGTGTAACGCATCGCCACCATGCTGTGCGCATGAAAATCTTCGAATTGCAGGGCGCGGAGCTGGACGAAGAGTGCTCGCTCTGGGACTGGGCCAGGACCGCCGGCCTGTCGGCGGGCGAGCTGCGCGAGGCGCTGCGGCGTTCGGGCGAGTTCGCGAAGACGCAGGCCGCAGCCGAGCCGCAGCCCGTGCTCGCATAGCAGTTCTCTAGCCCGCGCTACGCGCCTGCCTCTCGCGGAAGTTGATGAACCGGACGACGTCCCCGGGGTCGACGCGGCCGATCGGACCAGAGCTGTACGTGGAGGAGAGCACCTGGCCGCCTGCAGCGAGCACGAATTCGGAAGGCTGCACGATCGAGCGGCGCTCCTCCCACCAGGCGCCCATAGTGTCGGCCTGCGCGCGCGTCACGCCGTAGGCGACCGGGAAAGGCAGCTCCGCCGCCACCTGTCGCGCCTTGTCCAGCGGATCCACGCTCGCGGCGACGACGCTCGCGCCGAGCGACTGCAGCTCGGGATAGTGCCTCGCGAAGCCGGCCAACTGCCGGCGGCAGTAGGGTCACCAGTGGCCGCGATAGAAAAGCACCACCTTGTACTTGCCGCCGAGCCCGTCGGGGAGCGCGAGGCTCGATCCGTCGACGAGATTCAGCGCCAGCCGGGGAAACGCATCGCCGGTGTTGAGCTTGGCCGCCATCGAGGGCAGACACGCTATCGCGGGCGGAGTTCAGCGAGCGGCGGGCATGGCCGGTGCTTGATAGGCGGACTGGCCAGGGGACGCTTCTTCGCCTGAATCGGCTGCACCGGCAGCGTGCGGCTCGATCGCGGCAAAGGCCGCGCGCGGGAGACCCTGGAGACAAAAGTCGCTGTCGGCACGTCGATCAGCGCCGGCTGCGAGGTGCTCTACCCCGGCGAGCTCCCGGGGCGGCGCATCGTCGTGATCGAGGTCGAGCAGGGGTGGAGCCGCATCGCGCTCGGCATCTCGGCTGCCGTCGCGCCTTTGCCGGCGGCTGAGACTTCTGCAACACAGAATCGCGAGTACTTGACTCCGGCTAACAAGGCCGGGCGCGCACGCCGCGAATGCATGCCGAGCGGCTGCTCTCGCCAGCCTTACGCCTGCCAGGCGCAAGCGCGCCGAAAGCCCACCCGCCTACAGTGGTCTCGCATGCAGGCGAGGCCATCACGTTGAGCAAACGGCTAGAGCTGTTGGACGCATCGCGTGGCCTCGCGGCTCTCTTCGTCGTGGTCTGGCACTGGCAGCACTTTTACGACTTCTCGGCACCGGACTTCGACCGCTCGCATCAGCCGCTCTACTCCGTGCTGCTGCCCGCGTATTCGCAGGGGCCGTTCGCGGTGGACCTCTTCTTCTGCCTCTCGGGGTTCGTCTTCTTCTGGCTCTACAGCGAGAAGATCGTGCTCGGCAGGGTTCCGGCGCGGGATTTCTTCCTGCTGCGCTTCTCGCGGCTCTATCCGCTTTATGTACTCACGCTGCTCTTCGTCGCGGCGAGCTTCCTCGCGTTCGGCGAGTTCGTCTACCGGCACGACGCCTACCACTTCGTGCTCAATCTCTTCCTCGCCTCCTCCGTCGGGCTGGAGAAGGGCCTCTCGTACAACGGGCCGTCGTGGTCGATCTCGGTCGAGTTTGTGCTCTACGGGCTTTTCTTCGTCGGCTGCCGGTGGATGCGCTCGCGCTCGCTACTCGTCCTGCTCGGCATGATCGTCGGCTTGGAGATGTGGCCGATCTACGAGCCGATCGCGCGTGGGCTCATGTCGTTCTTCGCCGGCGCCGCCGCTTACCTCGTCTACCGTTCGCTGTCGCGAAGCGCCGCGCCGGCGGCGGTGGCCGTCGCTGCACTATGCTGGCTCGTGACGATGGCGCGGATCTACTTCGTCGAGAGCGACGCGCCGCATTTCCTCCTCAACGTCTGGGCGCTCCTGGTTCTTTTTCCCTCCACGATGGTGGCGCTCGCCCTGGCGAGGCCGGTGGGCGCGCCCTCGATTGCGGCGCTGCGGTTTCTCGGCGATATCTCCTACTCGGTCTACCTGCTGCACTTTCCGCTGCAGGTGATCTTCAACCAGTTCGATCTCGACTTCGATGCGCCGTGGGTGCTGGGGCTCTTCTTCGCCCTGCTGATACCCCTATCGGCGGCCAGCCACTACGGTTTCGAGATGCCGGCCCAGCGGTGGCTGCGCAATGTGCTTGCGGTCCCGCGCCCGGTCGCTGTGCCGCAAGCACGGTCCTGACCGCGAATTGCGGCTACCGGAGGTCAATGGCGGCTGGCACGCGAGGTGCTTGGTCGGTCGACAGGCTGAAGGGAGGCTTCTCCGCGTGAATCGATCTGCTTTTGGCGTGCCCGTGCTCGTGCTCCTCGTGTCCCTGGTGGTGTGGGGAGCGCTGCCGCGTAGCGGCGGCGAGCGGCGCATCCAGGGCACGGTGCTCGACGCCCAGGCGACCTATTGCGAGCCCAAGAAGAGCGACGGCTGCACCGGCAGCGTCCGGCTCGATCGCGCCGAAGGCGGCGCGCGAGAGACCCTGGAGATAAAAGTCCCTCTCGGCACGCCGATCAGCGCCGGCTGCGAGGCGCTCTCCCTCGGCGAGCTGCCGGGGCGACGCGTCGTGGTGACCGAAGTCGAGCAGGGACGCAGCCGCATCGCGCTCGCCATCTCGGCTGTCGACGCGCCGCCGGCCGGCCCCTGCTGAACCCGGCACGCCCATTGCACCGCGACCGCGCATGACTGCGGCGAATTACCTGATGAACGCCCGCGCCAGCCTCGACGCCCTCGCGCAGCTCCTCAGCGAAGCGGTGGAAAAGGAGCAGCCGGTGAGCGAGATCGCCGACGAGGCGTTCGCCCGGCTGCAGGACGCGCTGGCGGTGATCGACACGTTCGGCGACGACGAAGGGACCGAGTAAGCGCGGCGCTCGATAGAATGGCCCGTCGCTTCTCACGGAGACCGGGTCATGCCATCGCGCCAGCTTTCAAGCTATCTCGCCGGTCAATGGAAGGCCGGCAGCGGCGCGGCGCAAACGCTATTCAATCCGGCGACCGAGGAGCCGCTCGCGGCGGCGTGCAGCGACGGGCTCGACCTCCCGGCGGCTCTTGCCTACGCGCGCGACGTCGGCGGGCCGGCGCTGCGCGCGCTCACCTTCGCCGAGCGCGGCGCGCTGCTGAAGGCGGTGGCGGAGCTGATGCAGGAGCATCGCACGGAGCTGCTCGAA
Organism: Burkholderiales bacterium; assembly: GCA_035639215.1. Lineage (GTDB taxonomy): Bacteria > Pseudomonadota > Gammaproteobacteria > Burkholderiales > SG8-39 > SCGC-AG-212-J23. The sequence continues at coordinate 9,664 of DASQYN010000115.1, read as the reverse complement.
CTCGGCATCGCCAACGGCGGCAATACCCGGTCCGACGCGAAGTTCGACGTGGACGGCGCGATCGCCACGCTGCTCGCCTACGCGGAGAGTGGCGCCGCGCTCGGCGCGCAGCGCTTCCTCGTCGACGGCGAGGGCATCCAGCTCGGCCGCTCGCCGCGCTTTCACGGCCAGCACATCGCCGTGCCGCGGCGCGGCGTCGCGGTGCATGTCAACGCGTTCAACTTCCCGGCCTGGAACTTCGCCGAGAAGGCGGCGGTCGCGCTGCTCGCGGGCATGCCGGTGCTTGCCAAGCCGGCGACCAGCTCGGCGCTGCTCGCGCATCGCATCGTCGAGCTGCTGGTCGAGGGCAAGGCGCTGCCCGAGGGCGCGCTCTCGCTCCTGGTCGGCGCGCCGCGCGACCTGCTGTCGCACCTCGGCGCGCAGGACGTGCTCGCCTTCACCGGTTCGGGCGCGACCGCCGAGCGCATTCGCGCGATGCCGAACGTCATCCGCCATTCGGTACGCGTGAACGTCGAGGCCGACAGCCTCAACGCCGCGACCCTCGGCCCGGAAGTCGAGCCGCGCAGCGACATGTACGAGACCTTCCTCCGCGACGTGGTGCGCGACATGACCCAGAAGGCAGGGCAGAAGTGCACCGCCGTCCGCCGGGTGTTCGTGCCCCGTGAGCGCGCCGCCGAAGTGGCGAGCGATCTCGCTGAGCTGCTCGCCGAGGTGACGGTCGGCAATCCGGCGGACGAGGCGACGCGCATGGGCCCGCTCGCCACTGCCTCCCAGCGCGACGATGCGCGCGAAGGCATCGCGGCGCTCGGGCGCGAGGCGGAGAAGCGCTTCGAGCAGGCGAAGCTGCCGGCGCGCGGCTACTTCGTCGGCCCGACGCTGCTCGAGGCGCGCGCCGGGGCCCGCCTCGTCCACGAGCGCGAGGTATTCGCCCCGGTGGCAACGCTCGTTCCGTACGCGGACGACGGCCCGGCGGCGCTCGTGGCGCGCGGCGAGGGCGGGCTCGTCTGCTCGGTCTACGCCGATGATCAGCGCTTCATCGAAGCGACGATCGCCGAGGTGGCGCCCTACCACGGCCGGATCTTCCTCGGCCATCCGAAGATCGAGCTCTCTCCCGGTCCCGGGACAGTGCTGCCGCAGCTCGTTCACGGCGGACCCGGCCGCGCCGGCGGCGGCGAGGAGCTCGGCGGCCCGCGCGGCCTCGCTCTCTATATGCAGAGGGTCGCGCTGGAAGGGCCGCGGCCGACCATCGAGAAGCTGATCGGCCGCCGCCCGGCTAGCGCCTAGAGGGCAGGGGTCTCGCGCGAATCCATCCGGTGATCACGCCCGCGACGTAGAGAAGGCCCGGGGGGATAAGGGCCCAGAAGGCGAACGCGATCAGCGGATGGTCGAAGCGCGAGCGGCTGGCCCGGTCGGCTTCGTAGCGCTCCAGGGTCTCGTGGAGATCGACCTCCGGATAGGCAGCGGGCGCCTCGGCAATGAACATCTCGTCGCCGAGCTTCGAGCGCAGCTCGGTGGCGTTCTTGTTGACCAGCGGATCGGCATTGATCGCCCATTCGACCGAGTCGGCCCAGAAGCGCAGCCGGTCGACCTCCGTGCCCTCGTGCCAGATCGCAAAGAGCGCCACCGCCGCGACCCAGAGGGACACGACGACCCAGTAGCCTTCCCGGATCTTCGGGCGCCTGCGGTCCATACCAGACCTAGAGCGTAGGCGGCTGACCTGACGGCATGCCTAAGGCTTGCTCGACCTTCACAGACCCTGACAAGAAAGGCGTGACGTACGCCTCAGAAAGGCAGGACGTTGACGCCCTCAACAACGTCGATGTGTCGCTTCAACGCTTTTCCGGCTCCCCGTCCCGAGCGCACGGCCACCAGCTGGCGCTCCATGAGGAAGTCGACGACTTTGAGGAATATGCCTTGCGGTGTCTCGGTCATGCCGTTCATCCACGACGCGAGCTCGCTCCTGGAGACATCGAGATAAGCGGCGAGTGCGTCAGTACCACCGACTGCTTGAGAGGCCCGCAGGAGAGCACGTACGTGAACCGACTGCGATCGCGTCATGTCCTTGCCTTTCCGATGGAACCCTTGGCGTAGTGGCCGAAGATATTCCGGCCTTAGTCGCTTGAGGGCGGGTTGCATCGCTAGTGTCGAGCGACCATTTCGAATCCGTCAATCTGTCGCTGGGTGGCGACGATGATGGCGGAAAAGAGTGGGAGTCGAACCCACCAGGGAACTGTGCAGCCCCCTCACTGGATTTGAAGTCCAGGCGCCCCACCGGGGTGCGAATCTTCTCCTTTGGCTGCCGCCGTGCCGACGACGACATGAGCGTCGCCGGCGCGGCGGGTGAATTTTATGCGATCGAAGTATTCGAGCACCTCGATCGTCACGTTGCGGCCGATGCCGGAGCGGTCGCGGTAGGCGGCGGCGAGGATCTTGCCTTCCTTGCGCGCCAGTTCCTCGGCGATGCGCCTCAGCTCCTCGACCGACGCGGGCAGGAAGAAGCGGTTCTTCGCGACGCGCACGAGCAGCCCATGGCGCTCGAGGCGTGCGAGCGCCGCTTCGAGGCGCTTTGCGTCCTCGCGCAGCGAGGCGGCGAGCTCGGCGAGCGAGGGCGGCCGCGTGCCCGACTCGGCGAGCTTCTTCTGCACGCGGTCCCAAAGCGCCGCGTCGGCGCGGCTCATTTGCGCACTGTGGCTTCGCAGGCGCAGGCCGGCGGCGTCGCGCGCGACGAGGTTCTCGCGCACCAGCTCCTCGACCAGCCGGTCGAGCGCCTCGCGCGGCACGCGCGCGCCTTTCAGCAGCCGGTCCGCGGGCAAGCCGCCGCGTTCGGGCGATTCGCGGTGCCAGGCGGCGAGATTGGCCAGCGCCCGCTCGCGCAGCGCTTTCCAGTGCGCGGGCGAGAAGCGGATGCCGCTCGCCGGCGGCAGGTTGCGGTTCGCGGCGAATCGCGCCATGTCGACGCCCGCGGGACTCAGCTCCAGCAGCTGCTGCAAGGATTCCGCGTCGTCGTCGATCTCCATCGCCTTCAGCCACGCGAGGCGCTCGGGTTTTGCGCGGCCGCGCGGCGGCGGGAAGATGTCGATGACCCTGCCGCCGCCCAGGGTGCGGCGCGAAGACTGGTCGCGCACGATGAAGCGATCGCCGCGCACCGCACCGACGGGCGCCGCGAGCACGAGCTGCGCGAGCCCGTCGCCGTCGAGCAGCGCGATGCGCCCTAGCACGTCGGCAGTGCCGACATGGACATGAACGGGGAGATTCTCCTTCGGCCCCGGATGACCGATCCATGTGAGACGGGCGTCGAAGCGCGGCACGGCATCCGGGACGTTGCCGGCGACGATCCACTCGCCGCGCTCGATCGGCGACCTGCCGTCGAGGCCGGCGACGTTGAGCGCAAGGCGCTGGCCGGCACGGCCGCGCTCGGCCGGCGCATTGTGCGCATGGATCGAGCGCACACGCGCGCGGGTGCCGGCGAGGAGCGCGCGCACCTCGTCGCCGATGCGGACTACGCCGCTCATCGCCGTGCCGGTGACGATGAGGCCCGCGCCCTGGAGCGTGAAGCAGCGATCGACGCTGAGGCGCAAGCTGCCCTGCGCCTTGCGCTCGCCGATGTGCTGCGCCGCCTGCTCGAGATGAGCGCGCAGCGCGGCAATGCCTTCGCCCGTGGTGGACGAGAGCGGAAAGACCGGCGTCCCGTGCAATACCGTCGCGGCGAGCAGGCCGGCGATCTCCGCCGCAACTTCCGAGACCCGGTCCGACTGGACACGGTCGATCTTGCTGAGCGCAACGGCCCCGCGAGAGACGCCGAGCAGGTCGAGGATCGCAACGTGCTCGCGCGTCTGCGGCATCACCCCATCATCGGCGGCCACCACGAGCAGGGCGAAGTCGACGCCGCCGACGCCGGCGAGCATGTTGTGCACGAAGCGCTCGTGGCCGGGGACGTCGACGAAACCGAGCCGCCCGCGGTAGGCGAAGCCGAGGTCGATGGTCATGCCGCGGCGCTTCTCTTCCGGCAGCCGGTCGGTGTCGACGCCAGTGAGCGCGCGCACGAGGCTCGTCTTGCCGTGGTCGACGTGGCCTGCAGTGGCGACGATCAAAGTTTCTCCAGCTGCGAGACGAAAACCACCTCGTCCTCGAGCGTACGAAGGTCCAGGACGAAGGCGCCTTCCTGGAGCCGGCCAATCACTGGCACGGGAAGCGCGCGGAAGGCGGCGGCGAGCTTCGCCGTGCCAGGGCGAATGGCGAGGCCGAAGCTCGGCAGCTTTGCGGTCGGCGCGGCACCGCTGCCGACCTCGCTCTCGCACGCAACGGCTTCCACAGTCGCTTCGACACGGGCCTGCAGCATGGGAGCGAGGCGTTCCGCCTGGGCGCGAATTTCCGCAATCGGGCGGGAAAGCAGGCGAAGCGTCGGGATACGCTGCGCCGCGCGCTCGGGATTGCGGTAGAGGCGAAGCAGCGCGGCGAGCGCGGCGAGCGTCATCTTATCGACGCGCAGCGCACGCTTGAGGGGGTTCTTGCGGATCTTGGCGACGAGCGCCGCGCGGCCGGCGATGATGCCGGCCTGCGGGCCGCCGAGCAGCTTGTCGCCGCTGAACGTGACGAGGTCGGCGCCACGCGCGACGATTTCCCGGACCGTCGATTCCCTGATCCCCAGATTCGAAAAATCGAGCAATGCCCCACTGCCCATATCGACGACGAGCGGCACGCCGCGGCTCGCGCAGAGTGTTGCCAGCTCCGCTTCGTCGACCGAGGCGGTGAAGCCCCGGATCGCGTAGTTGCTGGTATGGACCTTGAGCACGGCGCCGGTCTTCGGGCCGATCGCCTCGGCGTAATCGGAAAGATGCGTGCGGTTGGTGGTGCCGATCTCGCGCAGCCGGCAGCCCGAGCGCGCCATGATGTCGGGCAGCCGGAACGAGCCGCCGATCTCGATCAGCTCGCCGCGCGAGGTCGGCACTTCCTTGCCGCGCGCCAGCGTGTTGAGGACGATCAGCACCGCGGCGGCATTGTTGTTGACGATCGTGGCGGCTTCGGCGCCGGTCAGCTCGCGCACCAGCGCCTCGACGTGCGAATCGCGCTCGCCGCGCTTTCCCTCTTCCAGGTCGTACTCGAGGTTCGCCGCCGAGCGCGCCACCGCGCTCATCGCCTCGATCGCTTCCTCGGGAAGAAGCGCTCGGCCCAGGTTGGTGTGAAGCCCCGTGCCGGTCAGGTTGAAAACCGGGCGCAGCGTCGGGCGCTCCTGCGCGTGCAATTTTTCGGCAACGCGCGACACGATGGCGGGCTGGTCGAGGACGCTGCGCAGCGAGCGCAGCTCGGCCAGCACGTCGCGGATCGCCTGGGTTGCCGCGGCACGGCCGTGGCGCTCGATCAGGGGGGCCGCGTCCGGGTGCCGGAGCAGCGCATCGACCGCGGGCAGCGCGGCGAGCGAGCTCGTTGGACGGTCCATCGGGGGCGCCGTCCCGGAACCGCTAGTTCAATGCGCCGCCGCAGCTCGAGCCCTGCCCGGCGGTGCAGCCGAAGCAGTGATCGCGCACGGCGACCGCGTTTCCCTCGACATCGCTGTCGAGGAGGTCGGAAAGCGTGACGCGCGGCCGCCCCGCGATTCGCAGCGGGATGCCGAGCATCTGGTTGAAGTCGCAGTCGTAGACGTAGCCCTGCCAGTCGACCGAGACGAGCTCGCGGCACATCACGTTAGCCAGGTTTTCGTCCCGGTGGGAGCTCTTCAGCAGCTCCATGTACGGGGCGAACTGCTTCTTGGAGACGAGCATCGAGCCGAAGCGCGCGATCGGCATGTTGGCGAGCGTATAGAGCGAGTTGAAGCGCACGCCGTGCTGCTCGCCGAGGATGCGCTTGTAGTCGGCCTCGAGCTTCGCCTGCGGCGGCGGCAGGCTCGGCCCCTGCGGGTTATAGACCAGGTTCAGGGCGAGGCCGCTCCCCGGCTCCCCGTAGCCGAGCGCGTTCAACGTCTTGAGCGCGCGAATGCTCGCCTCGTACACGCCCTTGCCGCGCTGGCGGTCGACCAGCTCGAGGGTGTAGCAGGGCAGCGAAGCGACGATCTCGACCTGGCGTGAGGCGAGAAACGCCGCGGTGTCTTCCTGTCCCGGCTGCTCGAGCACCGTCAAATTGCAGCGGTCCATGACGTGCACGCCGAGCGAGCGCGCGCGCTCGACGAGGGAGCGGAACTGCGGATGCAGCTCGGGCGCGCCGCCCGTGACGTCGAGCGTCGCGGCGCGGCCCGCGACCAAAAAGGCGACCACGGATTCGAGCGTCTGCGCATCCATCTGCTCGGTGCGCATCGGCCCGGCGTTGACGTGGCAGTGCACGCACGACTGGTTGCAGCGATAGCCGAGGTTGACCTGCAGTGTCTTCAGGCGGCCGCGTCGAAGCGGCGGGAAGCGGTGGCTCTCGAGGAGCGCAAGAGTCTGGTGCATGCGAAAGCCATTATCGCCGCCAATCCCAGTCCCAGCAGCCCCCGATGCCGCGCCGCCCGGACCTCCCAGCTCCGGGAATAGGCCTCGGCGTCGAAGCGTCCGTGCGCGCCGAAGTCGCCTTCTACCGGGTGGTACAGGTTGTCGGGGCGGTCGGGAGGCAGCGGCTCGCGGCCGAACTGGCCTTCCCACGCCTTTTTCGCGAGGTAGCGGTCGAGAAGCCCGGGGATGAACATGTTGCCCAGCACTGCCTGCAGCGCCGTCCAGCCGACGTAGACCTCGCGCTCGGGGCGCAGCGCGGCGCGCACGATCTGGCGCGCCGCCACTTCCGGCTGGAATACCTTGCCCACCGGGCGCGGCGCCCTCGGGATGGCGGCGCGCGCCCAGTCGAACTGCGGCGTATTGAAGGCGCCGAGGATGACGAAGCTCAGGCGCACGCCGCTTTCCATGTGCTTGAGCTCCGAGCGAAGCGAGTCGGTGAAGGCGCGGATCGCGCTCTTCGCGCCGCAATACGCGGACTGCAGCGGAATCGAGCGATAGGCGAGGGCCGAGCCCACCTGCACTATGGTGCCGCGATCCACCGGCAGCATGCGCTTCAGCGCCGCGCGCGTCCCCCAGACGGTGCCAAGGTAGGTGACTTCGGTGACACGGCGAAAGTCTTCCATGCGCATCTTCTCGAAGGGCGAGAACACGGTCGCCATGGCGTCGTTAACCCAGACGTCGATGCCGCCCCATTCGCGCTCGACCTGGGCGGCGGCCGACTCGACCGCGTGCGCATCCGCGACGTCGATGGGAATGGCGAGAGCGGTGCCGCCCGCCTGCTCGACGTCTCGCTTCGCGCCTTCCAGCCCTTCCCGGCCTCGCGCCACCAGGGCGACGCGCGCGCCGAGCTTGCCGAACTCTGTGGCGGTGGCGCGGCCGATGCCCGCCGAAGCGCCCGTGACCACGACTCTCATGGCCCAGGCGCTGCAAAGGCCGTTCCTTAAGCCGTGCTCATCATCACCGGCGCATGGTCGCTGGTGCCGACTTCGGCGAGCACTTTGCAGCTTTCCACCCGTTGCGCCAGTCTTCGGGATGCCAGGATGTAGTCGAGCCGCCAGCCGATGTTGCGGCTGCGCATGTTGCGCCAGGGCGGCCACCAGGTGAAGAGGCCCTCGTTCTGCGGATCGGCCGCGCGGCCGACGTCGACGAGATGCTCGCCCAGGAGCGCCTCGAAGAGCTCGCGCTCCTCGGGGCGCTGGCCGATGATGCCCAGCTTCCTCTCCTTCGGATGCACGTCGCGCTCGGTGCGGGCGATGTTGATGTCGCCGCAGAGCACCAGCGTCTTTCCCTGCCCGTGCACCTCGCGTGTCCACGCTGCGAGCGCCTTCAGGAAGTCGAGCTTCGCGGGGTAGTTCTTGCCGCCGTTCGGCACGTATACCGACGCGAACACGGTGTCGCCGACGTGCGCGGTGACAATGCGCGACTCCATGTCGAAGCCGGGATGCTCGAAGGTCACCTCGGCGAGCAGGCTCCTGCGGATGTGCAGCGAAACCCCGGAGTACGCGCGCATGCCGTGCCAGAACGCCGAATAGTCCTGGAGCTTGCACTCCTCGGGGATCTGCGCCGGCTCAGCCTTCAGCTCCTGTAGGCACACCACGTCGGGCCGGTCGCGCTCGAGCCACTCGCAGACCTGCGCGGCGCGAGCGCGGATCCCGTTGACGTTCCAGGTCGCGACTTTCATGCCCGAATTCGGGGCCAGGACCGCAATTACGGTGACGCGAAGCTCAAGGAATTACGGTCCTGGCCCCGAATTCCGCTCAGGAGCCTCTGACGATCTTCAGCTGGTTGTCGACGCTCTTCACGCCCTCGACCTTGCCGGCGAGCTGCGCGGCACGGCGGCGCTCGCCGGCGCTGGCGACGGCGCCCCACAGGCTCACTTTTCCGTCGGCCGCCGTGACGTCGATTGCGCCGCTCGGCAGCTTCGAGGCCGGCGCCTCGAGCGCCTGCTTGACGCGGGCGGCGAGCTCCTTGTTCGGATCGGGCCTGGGCGGCTCGGGCTGCGCCGCGACCGGCGTCGGCGCCGGCGCCTCGACTTTCGGTGCAGCGGGTTGCGACTGCGCCTGGGGCTCGGCTTGCGCCGCCGGCTTCGGCGGCGGCGTCGACTCCGAGCAGGCGGCCAGCAAGGCAAGGACGGCCAATGGAACGATGCGCTTCATCTGAACCTCCCTACGGTAACAACTTGGTGGATCAATGCGGGTCGATCAATGCGTCGCGAACAGGCGCTCTATCGCCTGCGCGTCGAAGCGGTACTCATGGTTGCACATCTCGTTGCGGATGACGACTTCCCCCTGCTCGGCGAGGATCGACTCGACCTCCTGGCGGCCGAGCGAGCGCAGCATGTCCTTCACCTTCTCCTCGTCGTAGGGGCAGTGGTATTCCACGGCGTAGAGGCGAAAGACGCGCATCAGCTCCTCGGGGAAGACGCGCGTGAGCAGATCGTAGGGCTGCACATCGCGTGTCTCCTCGAGCGTGAGCGTCGCGGCGAGGTGGGTGACGCGGTTCCAGCCGTCCGGATCGCGGCCGTCGGCGCCCGGCAGCTTCTCGAGGAGCAGCCCGCACGCCGCGTCGCCGTCGGCGTAGAGGCGCAGGAATGCCGGCAGCTGCTCCGACTGGGTGAGGTAGTGGAGGAAGATGTCCTCGAGCGTCTCGCCCTCCAGCGGCACCAGGCTCTGGTAGAACTTGCCGCTTCTCATGTCTTCGAGCGTCACCGAGAGCCGGCCGTCGCCGAGGAGCCCCCGCTCGGTCCGCCGCGCCGCCTCGCGCCTCTCGTAGGATGCCATGCCGCGGATGCGCAGCTCCGGCGTACAGTCGGAAACGAGCAGCTTCACCGGGCCCGTCCCTTGCACTTGCAGCGTCACCCGGCCCGCGCCCTTCTGGTTGGCGCCGAGAAGGACGTTGAGGGCGGTGGTGTGGCCGAGCAGCGCGACAATGTCGTCCGGATAACCGCGGCCGTCGAGCATGCGCTGCCACGCGCCGCTGAGGCAGACCAGGCGCCCGCGGATGTCGAGGTTCTCGAAAAGGAAGCGCTGAACGTAGTCCGTTTGCATAGGCAAAAGTGTAACCGCCGGTTAAGCCGGTCTTAAGTGGGAGTGAGGTAGCACCGTCGTGGCCCATCTGCTAAATCGACTCGCATGCCGGTAACGACCGAAGCGCGCGCAGTGGCCCTTACTGGGCACGACCAGTACCTGTTCCGCGAGGGAACG
>DASQYN010000114.1:0-8937 GCA_035639215.1 Burkholderiales bacterium | reverse complement strand
TAATCGACGTACTGGCCGGGCGCGCCGAGGCGCGCGGCGACCGAGGAGAGGTTGACGATCGCGCCGCCCTGGCCGCCATGGCGCGTCGACATGCGCTTCACCGCCTCGCGCGCGCACAGGATGCTGCCCGTGACGTTGACGGCGAACATGCGCTCGATGCGCTCGAGGGAGAGCTCGTCGACGCGCGCGCCCCGATCGACGATGCCGGCGTTGTTGACGAGCACGCTTAGCTTTCCCAATCGTTTATCCGTCTCTTCGAACAGCTTCAGGACCTGAGATTCGACGGCGACATCGGCCTGCACGGCGATGCCCTTGATCTCGCGCGCGAGCGCCTCGGCGGAGGCCCGGTCGCGCGCGTAGTTGACGCACACCGCGTAGCCGCGCTTTGCCGCGAGCCGCGCGGTGGCGGCGCCGATGCCGCGGCCGCCGCCCGTGACGATCATCACCTTGGCCATTCAACGTCCCCGCAGGAAGAGCTTGTCCAGATCGGCGAGCGTGAGCTGGTACCAGGTCGGACGGCCGTGGTTGCAGCTCCCGGAGCGCTCGGTGCGCTCCATGTCGCGCAGCAGCGCGTTCATCTCCGGAACCGAGAGCGAGCGGTGCGCGCGCACCGCGGCATGGCAGGCCATGGTGGCGAGAAGCTCGTTCTGCCGCGCCGAAAGCATCGCGCTCGCGCCGTGCTCGCGGATCTCCGCGAGCACGTCCTTCGCCAGCCCCACCACGTCGCCCGAGGCGAGGAGCGCCGGGGCGGCGCGCACCGTCAGCGTGTTCGGCCCGCTCGCCTCGAGCTCGAGGCCGAGGCGCTCCAGCGCTTCGCGGTTCTCCTCGGCGACGCCGATGTCGAGCGGCTCGGCGGGGAAGACCGCCGGCACGAGCAGGCTTTGCCGCGCGACCTCTCCGGACTCGAGCGCGAGCTTGAGGCGCTCCATCATGATGCGCTCGTGGGCGGCATGCATGTCAACGAGCACCAGGCCGGGGGCGTTCTGCGCGAGGATGTAGATGCCGTGGAGCTGCGCGAGCGCATGGCCCAGGGGCGCCTCCGCGTCCTGGATCGCCGGGAGCGGGACGGTCGCGGCGGCCATGAACGCCTGGTAGGCGCGCGAGGGTTGCGCGAGCATGAAGGCGCTTTGAATGGCGGGGCCCTGAGAAACCGTAGCGTAAGCCACCGGCGCTTCGGCGGCGCCCGGCGCGAGCGCACGCTCGAGCGCATGGCGCACGAACTGGTGCACCGCGCGCGAGTCGCGGAAGCGCACCTCGGTCTTCGCCGGGTGGACATTGACGTCGACCGCGCGCGGGTCGACCTCCAGGTGCAGCACATAGGCGGGCTGGCGCTCCCCGTGCAGCACCCCGGCATAGGCTTCGCGCACTGCGTGGGCGAGGACGCGGTCGCGGACGAAGCGGCCGTTGACGAAGAAGTACTGGCTGTCGGCGCGCGCGGTCGCGATCTGCGGGCTGCCGGCGAGCCCGGTGAGCCGCATGCCGGCGCCGCCCGCCTCGACGGCGAACGCCTGCTGCACGAATTCCTGACCCAGCAGGGCGGCGGCGCGCTCGGCGGCCGGCTGGGCGCGCAGATGGCGGCTCGCCCGCCCGTTGTGGCGCAGCGAGAAGGCAACCTGCGGACGCGCGAGCGCGACTCGGCGGAACACCTCGTCGCAATGGCCGAACTCGGTCGGCTCGCTCTTCAGGAACTTGCGGCGCGCCGGCGTATTGAAGTAGAGGTCCTCGACCGCGACCGTGGTGCCGGGCGCGCGCGCCGCGGGCGCCGGCGCGCCTAGCGTCGCGCCTTCGGCCCGGATCTCGGCGCCGTGCGCGGCCTCGCGCGTGCGAGTGAGCAGGCGCAGCCGCGCCACCGAGGCGATCGAGGCGAGCGCCTCGCCGCGAAAGCCCATCGTCGCCACGCCTTCCAGCTCCTCGAGGCTCGCGATCTTGCTCGTGGCGTGGCGCGCGAGCGCGAGCGGCAGGTCGGCCGGCGCGATGCCTTCGCCGTCGTCCTCCACCTGGATACGCCGAACACCACCTTCGTCGAGCGTGACCTGGATGGCGGCGGCGCCGGCATCGAGGCTGTTCTCGAGCAGCTCCTTCAGCACCGAGGCCGGACGCTCGACCACCTCGCCCGCGGCGATCTGGCTGACGAGGAGCTCGGGAAGCACGCGAATCGGGCGCACGCGCGGAGTATATAGAATCGACCGCGTGGAAATTCTCGCCGCGCTGTGGGACCTTGCGGTCCACCTCGATGCGCACCTCGCCCGCTTCGTCGCCGAGCACGGCGCGTGGGTGTATGCGCTGCTCTTCGCCGTGATCTTCTGCGAGACCGGCCTCGTCGTGACGCCCTTCCTCCCCGGCGATTCGCTGCTCTTCGTGGTCGGCACGCTGGCCGCGGTGGGCGGCATGCAGATCGGGCTGGTGATCGTCGTGCTGGTCGCCGCCGCGCTCTCCGGCGACAACGTCAACTACTGGGTCGGACGCACGGTGGGCCGCCGCGTCGCGGCGCGCTGGATCAATCCCTTTTACCTGCACCGGACGCACGCGTTCTACGAGCGCCACGGCGGCAAGACCATCGTCATCGCCCGCTTCATGCCGATCATCCGCACCTACGTGCCCTTCGTCGCCGGCCTGGGCGCGATGCCTTACCTGCGCTACCTCGCCTTCTGCATCGGCGGCGCGCTGCTATGGGTGGTCTCGCTCACGCTCGCCGGCTACTTCTTCGGCAACATCCCGCTGGTGAAGCAGAACCTGACGCTGGTCATCCTCATCATCGTCGCCGTCTCGGTCTCGCCCGGCTTCATCGCCTGGCTGCGCGCGCGCTCGGCGCGGGCGGAGAGTTGAGTGTTCCTGCGCATCGCCGCCATCGGCGCGTTCTGCGCGGCGGCGGTGTACCTCACCAGCGCCGCCTTCGTGCCGTCGATGGCGACCGGCGGCTGGGATCTTCTCTTCATCGGCTTCGCCCTTCTCGGCCTGGCGCTCGGCGTCGCTACAGCGTGGAAAAGATGGCGCGACTGACGCCGATGCCGGATCACCTGAGCCGCCTTGGCGCGACGATCGTGCGCGAGGAGGAGCGCTGCGGCATCCTCTATAAGGGGCACAACGCGGTTTTCCCGGGGCTCGAGCCGGAAGAGCTGCGGCAAAGATTCGACGAAGGCATGCGAAACGCCATGGCGCACTACACGGCGAATCTGCGGGCCGCGGGCGTCCACATGGACGACCGGCACGTCGAACAGGTCGCGTTCGCCGTCGTCCTGAAGACGCTCTACATGTACAACCTCTGGCGCTGCCATTACCCGGCGCACAGGGATCAGCCGCTGATGGTCGGCGAGCGAGAACTGGAAGGCGCGGATGCTCACGACGAGTGCTGGCGCCTCTGCAAGCGCGAGTTCGGGGAGCGCTACCGCGAATTCGCCGCGGCGATGACCGGAATGAGCGTCGCGGCGTTCGCCAAGTACGAGAAACGCCGGACCGAGTTTCTCAACCGCTGAGTTCGGGCTCCGTCCCCGAATTAACGGAGCGCGATCGGCGCCGGGCGAGGCGGGTGCTTGGCGATGTAGTCCTTGATGCCCTCGAGGATCGCGCGGGCGAGCTTCTCCTGGTAGGCGTCGTCGTTCAGGCGCTTCTCTTCATCCGGATTGGAGATGAACGCGGTCTCGACCAGGATGGAAGGCACGTCGGGCGCCTTGAGCACGGCGAAGCTCGCCTGCTCGACGCGGCCCCGGTGCAGCGTGTTCACGGCCCCGAGGCGTCTCAGGACCGAGTCGCCCAGGCGCAGGCTGTAGTCGATGGTGGCGGTCTGCGCGAGGTCGAGCAGCGTCTTTTTCAGGTACACGTCCTTGACGTCGAGATTGACGCCGCCGATCAGGTCGGCCTCGTTCTCCTTCTTCGCCAGCCAGCGCGCCGCCTCGGAGGTGGCGCGCCGCTCCGAGAGCGCGAAGACCGACGAGCCGCGCGCGTGCGGCTTGATGAAAGAGTCGGCGTGGATCGAGACGAAGAGATCGGCGCGCAGCTTCCTCGCCTTCTCGACGCGCTCGGCGAGCGGCAGGAAGTAGTCGCCGTCGCGCGTCAGCACCGAGCGCATGTTCGGCTCGGCGTCGAGCAGGCCCTTCAGCCGCCGCGCGATGGTCAGCGTTACGTCCTTCTCGCGCGAGCCGTGGCGCCCGAGCGCGCCCGGGTCCTCGCCGCCGTGCCCGGCATCGATGACGATCGTGGCGAGTCGCGCGACGCTCCCGTTATCCTTCTGCGCCTTCTGCTCCTTTTGCACCTGCTCGATGAGCGCGGCGAGGGGATCGACCGCGGGATAGAGGTCGAGGACCAGGCGGTAGCCGTATTCGCCGATCGGCTTGAGGATGAAGGCCTGCGGCTTCACTTCGGTCTTGAGGTCGAGCACGACGCGCACGACGCCCGGGCGGTTACGCGCGACTCGCAATCCCTGGACGTACGGATCGTCGGCGGAAAGCTTGCCTTCGAGCTCGGCGAGCGCCGGGGTCAGGTCCGCGGTCTCGAGGTCGAGCACGAGACGGTCGGGGTCCTTCACCGCGAAGAGCTGGTACTTGAGCTCGCTCGGCGCTTCGAGCGTGAGCCGCGTGTAGTCGCGCGCCGGCCAGATGCGCCCCGCGACGACCTGCGCCTGCGCGACGCCTGCTAGGGAAAGGAGAGCGAGGAGAGCCAGCCCTCGCCAGCCGGCGTGCAGGCGCGCAGATGTGCTCGGCGCGCCTCGCCCGCGTGCTCGAGGCGCACCTCCACGTCCGGCGCCGGAAGCGTCCGGCCGGCGCGCTCCGGCCACTCGACGACGCACGCCGAGTCCGGATTGAAGTATTCGCGGAAACCCGAGCTCAACCATTCTTGCTCGTCGCGGAGCCGATAGAAATCAAAATGATAGAAGTGTAAGCTCGAAAGCTCGTAAGGCTCAACCAACGTATACGTCGGACTCTTCACGCGGCCTGGGTAACCCAGCTCATGCAGCAGGCCGCGCACGAGCGTGGTCTTGCCGCTGCCGAGCTCGCCCCTCAGGTGCAGCACCCTTCCGGGCGCGATGCCGGCGGCGAGCGCGGCACCGAGCCGCTCGGTGGCTTCGCTGTCCGGCAAATTAATATCGAGCGACATGGATCTCGTGGTCTTGGCGCAGCGGATAAAGGCGTGGGCGCGCGAGCTCGGCTTCGACGCGGCCGGGATCGCCGACGCCGACCTTTCCGCTGCGGAGCCGCGCCTCATGCAATGGCTCGCCCAGGGCCGCCATGGCGAGATGGAGTATATGGCGCGCCACGGCGCCCTCCGCGCCCGGCCCGCGCAGCTTCGCCCGGGAACGGCGCGCGTCATTTCCTGCCGGCTTCCCTACGGTTCCGGGACGGAGCCCGAACTCTCGGCCGGAGAGGCGATGATTTCCCGCTACGCGAGAGGCCGTGACTATCACAAGGTCGTGCGCTCCCGGCTGCAGCAGCTCTGCGACCGCATCGAGGCCGAGGCCGGCGAATTCGGCTACCGCGTGTTCTCCGATTCCGCGCCGGTCATGGAAGTCGAGCTCGCCCGCAAGAGCGGGCTCGGCTGGCGCGGCAAGCACACGCTGCTTCTCGACCGCTCGGGATCCTGGTTTTTCCTCGGCGAGATCTATACCGACCTGCCGCTGCCCTGCGACGAGCCGGCGGAGGAGCATTGCGGCACCTGCCGGCGCTGCATCGACGCCTGTCCGACCGGCGCCATCACCGCTCCCTACGAGCTCGATGCGCGCCGCTGCATCTCGTACTTAACCATCGAGCACAAGAGCGCGATTCCGGAGGAGCTGCGCGAGCTGATCGGCAACCGCGTCTACGGCTGCGACGACTGCCAGGCGGTATGCCCCTGGAACGGCTTCGCCCAGCCCTCGGGTATCGCCGACTTCGCGCCCCGCGAGGGCCTCGAGCGCCGGCAGCTCGTCGAACTCTTCGCCTGGAGCGAGAGCGAGTTCGACGAGCGCCTGCGTGGCTCGCCGATTCGGCGCATCGGCTACGAGCGCTGGCTGCGCAACCTGGCGGTGGGGCTGGGGAACGCCCCTTCCTCGCCCGAGGTGATCGCGGCGCTGCGCGCCCGGGCGGACCATCCCTCGGCGCTAGTCAGGGAGCACGTTCATTGGGCACTGTCGCGTCATGAAAAAGTGGCAGCCTGACCGCCTCCTGCCGGGGTTCGAAGCCCTGGAGCTGGAATTTCCGGCCGACTACGACGGGCCGGTGGTGGCGACGCTGGTGCGCCTGCCCGCCGGCTTCAGCGATCCGATGCGGCCGCGCGGGCCGGTGCTCTACCTCCACGGCTTCAGCGACTATTTCTTCCAGCGCCACATGGCCGAGCGCTTCGCCGCGGAAGGCTATGCGTTCTATGCGCTCGAGCTGCGCAAGCACGGCCGCTCGCTGCGGGCGCACCAGCATCCCAATTTCTGCAAGAGCATCGGCGAGTATTACGCCGACATCAGCGCGGCGATCGAAGCGATCGGCGCGCCGGTGCTGCTCGCCGGGCACTCCACCGGCGGGCTCGTCAGCTCGCTTTATGCGAGCGAGGGCGAGCGCCGAGCGGACATTCAGGCGCTATGGTTGAACAGCCCGTTCTTCGACTGGAACCTGCCCGACTGGCGAAGGGTGCAGGTGCACCTGGTGGCGGCGCTCGGCCGCTACTACCCGTTCCTCAACGACCCGAAGGCCTTCCGGCCCGATTACACCCGCGCATTGCTCAGCGAGTGGGAGTTCGACACGCGGCTGAAGCCCGAATACGGCTTTCCGCTCTATTACGGCTGGCTCGGCGCGATCAGCGATGCTTTCCAGAAGGTGCACCGCGGCCTGGCGATCGAATGCCCGGTGCTTTCCATGCATTCCGACGAAGCGGATGTGGTGCTGAACTGGCGCCACATCGCCCGCTGGTCGCGCACGCTGGGACGCGACGTGACGGTCCTCGCCTTCCCCGGCGGCTGGCACGACCTGGTGCTCTCCCCTCGGCCGATCCGCGAGGAAGTCTTCAGGCAGCTCTTCGCCTGGGCGGAACGAGCCGTAGCGTTGCCAGCGTAGCGAGCGCCCATGCGAGGTAGGCGAGGGTGAACGCCCACTCCGGCGCGTCGTAAAAGAGCAGCCTTCGCACCCAGCGGCCGACAAACGAGTCGGCGCGCATGCCGCCGCGCAGCCCGTCCTCCCACACGGTGAGCGGGCAGGCGGCGCCGAGCAGGGCCTCGGCGGCGACGTACGCGATCGCCGCGAGATGCAGGTAGCGAAACCAGGGATTGCGCACCCATGGCCAGCCGAGTGCGGCGCCGGTCCAGACCGCGATCAGGCCGCCGACGATGAAAAGCACGATCGCAAAGTGGACGACGAGAACAAGGTCGGCGATCATCGCGCCAGCATGTCACAGCCTCGCTTTCCCAAGCTCGGCCTTCCCGAGATGAACGACGCCCAGAGGGCCGTCGCAGAACAGATCATGGCCGGCCCGCGCGGCGAAGTGCGCGGCCCGTACATCCCCTTGATCCACCATCCGGCGCTCGCCGCGAAGCTGCAGGAGCTCGGCGAGCTGCTGCGCTGGAAGGGCAAGCTGCCGAAGCACCTGCTCGAGCTCGCCGTGCTCGTCACCGCACGGCGCTGGACCTGTCAGCACGAATGGTTCATGCACGAGAAGCTCGCGCGCGAGGCCGGGCTCGAGGCGACGCTCATCGCCGCCATTGCGCAGCGGATCGCCCCGGCCGATCTGCCGCCCGAAGAATCGATCGTGTACCAGTTCTGCGCCGAGGCGCATGCCAGCGGCAGGGTCAGCGACGCAACCTTCGAGGCGGTGCGCGAGCGCTTCGGCCTGGAAGGTGCGCTGGAGCTGCTGGTGATTTGCGGCTACTACAGCCTGATGGCGATGGTGCTCAATACCGCCGGGATGCCGCTTCCCGGGGACGCGAAACCGCCGCTGGGGTAGATCAGAGGAGCCGAACCGTCGTTCCCGCGAAAGCGGGAACCCCGTTTGATTTTCAAAAACACTGGGCCCCCGCTTTCGCGGGGGCGACCAAATCAGCGCTTTCTAGAGCTTCGCTAGCCCGATTCCCGCGGCCGCGAAGGATCGGCGATCCACTCGCTCCACGAGCCCGCGTAGAGCTTCGCGCCGGGGAGCCCGGCGATCTCCATGGCGAGCAGGTTGTGGCAGGCGGCGACGCCCGAACCGCAGTAATTGACGACCTCGGCCGGCTTGCGGCCGCCGAGCACGCTCTCGAACTCGCGCTTCAGCTGCGCGGCGCTTTTGTGCGTGCCCTCGGCCGTGAGGTTGTCCATGCTGTAGCGGTTAAGGGCGCCGGGGATGCGGCCGGCCACCGGGTCGATGGGCTCCTGGTCGCCGCGGTAGCGTGCCGGCGCTCGGGCGTCGACGAGGAGCCGTCTTTCCTTCCACACGTCGTCGACGGCGATCGCCATCTCCGGCCGAGGCCGCGCATCGTAGCGGCTCGGCGCGAAGCTCGGCACCTCGGCCGTGACCGGCCGGCCTTCCTTCGTCCATCTCGCGAAGCCGCCGTCGAGCACCGCGACGGCGTCATGGCCCAGCCAACGCAGCATCCACCACAGCCGCGCCGCCATCGAGCCGCTGCCGCCGTCGTAGCAGGCCACCTGGTCGGCCGGCCGAAGGCCGCATCGCTCTAGCCACTTCCTGAAGGAATCGAGCTGCGGCAGCGGGTGCCGGCCGTTGCGGCCGTTCTTCGGCGCCGAGAGATCGTGGTCCAGGCTCGCGTAGAGCGCGCCGGGAATGTGCGCCTGGCGGTATTGCTCGGCGCCCAGATGCGGCTTCGCGAGATCGTGGCGGCAATCGAAGACGCGCCAGTCCTGCAGATGCGCCGCCAGCTCGGCGGTCGAAACCAGAGTCGTTTTAACGGCCAAGGCGCGCGTGCAGCCACTCGTGGAAGTGCACTTCCGCGTCTTCCATCGGCGATTGGTACGGGCCGGCGTCGTCGAGCCCCCGCTCGTAGAGCGCGCG
>DASQYN010000113.1:0-7253 GCA_035639215.1 Burkholderiales bacterium | reverse complement strand
GACGCCTGGCGGGAAGCGCCGCTCTACAGCGCGCGCGAGCGGGCCGCGCTCGAGTGGACGGAAGCGGTGACCCTGGTGCGCGAAGGCCACGTGCCCGACGACGTGTACCGCAGCGTTCGAGAACATTTCAGCGAGGAAGAGCTGGTAAACCTTACGCTTGCGGTAGTGGCGATCAACGGCTGGAACCGGGTCTCGATCGCGTTCCGCGCCGAGGCGGGCAGCTACGTTCCCGGCGTCGCGAAACCCCGACACTCCCAATAGGGCAGCAAAAGCGGTTGCAGTCGCGCGGGCACGCGGCGCAGACTTGCGACGTGAACCCAAACGGCGGCGGCGTGAGCCCCCAAACGGCGCAGCAGGCTCGCGCGCTTCGCATCGTCATCGCCGACGACGACCGCGACACCGTCGACATGCTGAGCGTCATCCTCCGGGATGAAGGTCACGTGGTGCACGGCGTCTACAACGGCAAGGACGTGCTGCCGGCCGTGCGCACCCTCAGCCCGGATGCCGTGATCCTGGATATCGCGGTGCCCGGGCTCTCCGGCTATGCCCTCGCCCAGGAGATCCGCTACATCTTCACCGACGCGCGCCGGCCGATGCTGATCGCCATCTCCGGAATGTGGAAGGAGCACGCCGACCGCCGCGTCGCGCAGCAGGTCGGCTTCGACGCGCATCTCCTCAAGCCCTGCGAGCCCGCCGAGCTCCTCGGTCTGCTCGCGCCGCTCGCTTCGCGGAACTAGCGCGGCGGCCGGGCTTCGCCGGTGCGCCGACGCGCTGCTTGAGCAGCGCCATGAGGTCGATCACCTTGCCGCCGCCTTCCTCCGCTTCGTCCTCGGGCGCCGCGGCGGCGATGTCGACGACGCCCTGGTGCATCTTCTCTTTCTTCTCGGCGAGGTCCTCGAGCGCCGCCGCGTAGCGGTCGGAGAGCTCGTCCATGTCGAGCTCGTCGCGCGCGAGCGAGTCGATCGCCTTCTCGAACGCGCGCACGTCCTTTGCGGCGGGCTTGCTGCGCTTCGGCAGCCCGACGTCCCCGGGCGAGCGGATCTCGGCCGCGAAGCGCAGCGTCTCGGCGCGCAGCACGTTGCCGTCGGAGAGGATCGCCACGAGGTACTGGTGGCCGCGCATCACGAAGGTGCCGACGCCGACGCGGCCCGTCTCCTGCAGGGTCTGCGCCAGCAGGTGGTAGGCCTTGGCCGAGCCGCCGGCCGGCGCTAGGAAGTAGGGGCGGTTGTAGTAGGCGGGCGCGATCTGCTCCTTGGGCACGAAGCGGCGCAGCTCGATGTCGCGCGACAGCTCCGGCGCCACCGACTCGAGCTCCTCGTCCGTGACGATCACCAGCTTGCCCTCGTCGGTCTCGTAGCCGCGCACCAGCTCGTCGGCCTCGAGGCCCTTGTCGTGCTTCTCGGAGTAGTACTCGCGCCCCAGCGGCCGGCCTTTCGCGTCGACCATGCGCATCGAGGTCTGCCGCGGATGCACCCCGGCGAAGAGATCGACCGGGATGCTGACCAGGCCGAAGGTGATCGTGCCCGACCAGAAAGCGCGGCTCGGCGCCGCCGGCGTGGCGTCTCGCTTAGGCAGCGCGGCGCTCCTTCACGCTCTCCAGGCTGCGGCGCAGCTGCGCCGCGAGCCCGCCTGTCGGGCGTGGCTCCTTCGGCCGCGCGAGCTTCGGCTTCTCGCCGCGCGCCTTGGCCTCGATCAGCCGGCATACCCGCTCGTGGTACTCGTCCTGCCAGAGCGCCGGGTCGAAGTCCTCGGCGATCGACTCGACGAGCTGGCGCGCGAGCTTGATCTCCTTGGGGTCGGCCTTGCGCTTCGGGTCCAGGCGCGGCAGCGTCAGGACCTGGTCGGCGCGGCGCAGCGTCACGAGGGTGAGGTAGCCGTCGAGCAGGCTCAGCGCGCCGACGTAGCGCTTCTTGCGCATCGCCCAGCGCGCGATGCCGACCACGCCGCGCTTCTCGAGCGCCGCGGCGAGCGCGAAATAGCGCTTCGCGTCCTTCTCCGGGCCGAGGTAGTAGGGCCGGTCGTACCACGGGTCGCTCAGCAGCGACGCCGGCAGGAAGCGGCATACCTCGATGTCGCGCGAGGGCTCGGGCTCGAGCCGGTCGAGCTCCTCCGGCGTGAGCACCACCGCCCGACCGTCGTCGAGGGGAAAGGCCTTGCGCCGCTCGTCCTTCCCCACCGCCTCGCCGTCGCTCTTGCGCACGATGC
The DNA here is from genome assembly GCA_035639215.1 of Burkholderiales bacterium. GTDB lineage: Bacteria > Pseudomonadota > Gammaproteobacteria > Burkholderiales > SG8-39 > SCGC-AG-212-J23. Next base: position 5,048 of record DASQYN010000113.1, on the reverse strand, counting down.
GCTGGCGCACCGGCTCGTGCGTCTGCGCGTCGAGCAGGCGGAAGCGGACCGTGCGGTCCTGGACCGCGGCGTACAGCCGCACCGGCAGCTCGAGCTTGCCGAGAACGAGCCGCCCCTTCCACATCGCGCGGGCCATGTTCCTCTTGACCGTGGCCCCGGCCCGGCGTTCAGCGACGCGCGGACTACGCGCGCCGCCGTGTTTCCCGATCGTCGAACCGAAGTAGAATTCGGGCTCCTCCGGAGTGATGCCCGAGTGGCCGAAGGGGGCGCCCTGCTAAGGCGTTATACGGGCTTAAACCCGTATCGAGGGTTCGAATCCCTCTCACTCCGCCAGAACCCCTCTGTGCGGTCCTAAGACATCGGTAACGGGACGTACCTAAGACAGGCTCAGCGCTCGTCCCGCTTCTTCTTCTCAACGGTCTGCTCCTCGATCTCGTAGAACTCGTCCAGGCCGACGAGCGTCTCAATCTCGTGGCGCGCGGCGACGCACTCTTCGTTGCTCAAGCCGGTGTAACCGCCCGTACGCCTGATCTCCTGGTAGGCGCGCTTCGCGAAGTGGAAGCTCACGAGGAGGTAGGTGAGCGCGTCGATCGCCGCCTTGTAGCCCATGTCGGCGAGCTGTTGCGCGGTGGGCAGCGGCCGGCCGTCGCGATTGCCGCGGCTGATGACGTAGACGAGCGGGATGCGCGCCTGCTTCGGCGCCTTCTTCATCTCTTCCGCATTGCGCGGGAAGATGAGCCCCATGTCGGCGCCCGCGTCGGCGGCGAGGTTGATGCGCGCCACCGCTTCCTTCAGGCCCTCGGAGCGGCAGGTGTCGGTGCGCGCGATGACGACGAAGTCCGGGTCCGATTTGTCGCGCTGCCGGCAGGCGAAGGTCATCTTCGCCGCGAACTCCTTGCGCGGCACGGCGTGCGCGAGGTATTTGTGGTAGTGCGCGCGCTTCGGATAGAGCTGGTCCTCGATGTGCGCGCCGGCGATCCCGGCACGGATGCATTCGCGCACCGTGCGCATGGTATGGAGTGGCTCGCCGAAGCCGGCGCCGCCGTCGACCACCAGGGGAATGTCGATCGCCGCCGCCACGTCGCCCGCGACGCGCAGCTGCTCGTCCATCGTGAGCAGCGGCTCCGAGGTGCAGCGCGAAGCGCCGGTGACGAAGCCGCCCGTGTAGACGCAGTCGAAGCCCAGGCTCTGCAGCAACCGGCCGCCGAGCGGGTCATAGGCGACCGGCAGGTAGACGAAGGGCTTCTTTTTCAGCAGCCGGCGGAGCACCGTGGTCTTCTTCATGCCTTATATTTTTGCCAATGAACGATCCCTATGACGTGATTGTCGCAGGCGCGGGCAATGCCGCGCTGTGGAATTCGGGGACGCAGCCCGAACTCTGCAAGCTTAATTTCCTAATCGTCGTCGACGATGGCGATCGCGTCGATCTCGACGTCGAACTTCTTCGGCCATGAGCCGACGACGCAGAACACGCGCGCCGGCTGGTCGCGCCGGAAGTACTTGCGATAGATCTTGTTGACCTCGTCGAAGTACGCGGTGTTGGTGATGTAGACCGTGCACTTCACGACGTTGTCGAGCGACGATCCCGCCGCCTCGAGGCAGACCTTCATGTTGTCGAGCACCATCTTCGTCTGCGTCTCGACCGTGACGAGCGGGATCTTGCCGGTGCGGCGGTCCATCGGCGTCAGGCCCGAGACGAAGACGAAGTTGCCGGCGCGAATCACCGGGTTGAGCGGGATGCCTTCCTTCTTCAGATGCCGGCTCACGCCCGGGACGTCGATGACCTCTTTTTTGACTTTCTTCATGTCGGTTAGTAGTTGTAGAACATCTCCTGGATCGCCTTGCGCTCGCGCGTCACGGTGAGCGCGAGCGAAAGGAGTATCCGCGCTTTCTGCGGCATGAGGTCGTCGCAGACGAGGAAGCCCTCTGCCTCCTTCTTCGGCGTGATGACCACGCGCCCGTTCCAGGACCGAGTCGCGAGCACGACGGGGATGCCGGCCTGCACCGCGCGCCTGCCCGCCTCGAGGAACGCGCCCGGGTACGAGCCGCCGCCGAAGCCGACGAGCACCATGCCGTCGGGCCGCCGCTCGCGCGTTTGGGAAATGAGCGCATCGACCAGCACGCCATCGGCCCCGGCATAGGCGTAGACGATGTCGACGCGCGGCAAGTCCTTCCTTCCGCGCACGTCGAACGGCGTCGCCTTGGTGTGCGGGCGGGTGACGGTGCGATAGAAAAGCACGCGCGCGTCCGAGTCGACGTACCCGAGCACGCCGAAATCGCGGCTGTCGAACGTGTCGACGCGAAAGGCGTTCGACTTGGTCACGTCGCGCGCGCTCTGGATTTCGTTGTTGAGGATCGTGAGCACGCCGCGGCCCGCCGCCTCGGGCGTGGCGGCGAGCCGGATGGCGTCGAGGAGGTTGAGGTCGGCGTCCGTCCCGGCTGCGCTCGGCGGGCGCATGGCGCCGGTGACGACGACCGGCCGCTCGGACTTCACCGTGAGATGGAGGAAGTACGCCGTCTCTTCGAGCGTCGCGGTGCCATGCGTGATGACGATGCCGTCCACGGTGAGGGAGTGAATGCGCTCGGCAAGCTGCAGCCATTCCTTCGGTCCGATCGACGGGCTGCCGACCTGCAGCACGTCCTCGCCGGAGAGCTCCGCCAGCTCGCGCGCCTCGGGAATCCGCTCGAGCAACTGCTCGACCGTGAGTTTCTTTCCGGTCTCCGGATACAGCGTGTAATCCAGGCGATGCGGACCGATGCCGGAGATGCTCCCGCCGGTGCCGAGGATGTGGACGCGCGGCCGCATCAGGGAACGAGGATCACCTTGCCGAAGAACTCGCGTGAGTCGACTACCCGATGCGCTTCCGCCGCCTGCGCGAGCGGGAACGCCTTGTGGATGATCGGCTTGAGCTTCCCGTCGGCGACGAGGCCCATGACTTTGCGCAGCTCGAGCACCGAGGCGTTCTTGGAGCCGGCGAGCCGCAGCTCCTTGCGGAAGAACGGGATGATGTCGAACTCCACCACCTCGCCGGCGTGCGCGCCCACGGTGACGATGATGCCGCCGCGCGCAAGGCACTGGAGGCTCCGCGTGAAGACTTCGCCGCCGATGTGCTCCATGATGACGTCGACCCCGCGCCCGCCTGTGATTTGCAGGACGCGCTCGGCAAAGTTCTCCCTGCTGTAATTGATGAGATGCGTGGCGCCGAGCGCCTTGGCGTGCTCGAGCTTCTTCTCGCTGCTCGCCGTGGTGATGATGGCGGCGGCGCCGGCGAGCTTCGCCACCTGCACCGCGGCGCTGCCGATGCCGGAGCCGGCGGCCTGGATCAGCACCGTCTGTCCGGCCTGCAGGAAGCCGCGCGTGATGAGCACGTGCCAGGCGGTGCCGAAGGCGATCTGGGCAGCCGCCGCGTTCTCGAAGCTGACCTGCGCGGGCAGGGCGTTGAGATTGGCGATCGGCACGCAGACGTACTCGGCGTAGCCGCCGGGAATGTCGAGGCCGAAGTAGCCCTCCTGCACGCACAGGTTGTCGCGACCCGCGAGGCAGAGCTCGCACCTGCGGCACGGGATGCGGCAGGTGACCCAGACGCGGTCGCCCTCCTTGAATTCGCTATTGCCGTTCAGGCCCGCCACCTCGCCGGCGAACTCGCGCCCGAGGATGTGCGGAAACTTGACCGGGATGCGCGACGTGCCGGCGCGGTGGTCGAGGTCGACGTGATTGATGCCGACCGCGCGCACGCGCACCAGCGCCTCGCCGGGCTTCGGAGCGGGCTTCGGCGCCTCCTCGTAGACCAAGACTTCCGGACCGCCGAACTTGTGGAACCACGCGACTTTCATCGGTTCTCCTTCCGGCGGATGCTGTCCGGAATCTTGCGCTTGAGATACTGCCCATCCTTCAGGTCGCCGTGGAACTTGCCGTCGGCGACCATCACCTTGCCGCGCAGCACCGTCACCGAAGGCCAGGCGCCGACTTCCTTGCCTTCCCACGGCGTGTAGTCCGTCTCGTGCAGCTCCTGCGCACGCACGACGCGGCGCTTGCTCGTGTCGAGCACGACGATGTCGGCATCGCTGCCCACTGCGATCGCGCCTTTGCGCGGGTAGAGGCCGAGGATGCGCGCCGCGTTGGTCGATACGACGTCGACGAACTTCTCGAGCGAGTAGCCGCGCTTCTCCACCGTCTCGGTGTAGATCACCGCCACGCGCGGCTCGACGCCGGAGTTGCCGCCGGTGGTGTCGTCGATGCGGTTGCCGCGCACCTTGACCGACAGGTTGCAGCACACCTCGTCGGTGCCGACGCAGTGGAGGCTGCCCTGCTGCAGGCCGTCCCAAAGGCCTTGCTGGTCGCGCTTCGACTTGAGCGACGGATAGGTATGGTAGATCTGGCCGTTCGGCTCCCGGTAGTCCGCCTCGGTGTAGAGGAGGTACTGGTGCAGCGTCTCGCCGTAGATCGGGTAGCCGCGCGTGCGGCTCTCGGCGATCGCCTGCACGCCGCTGGCGGCGCTCACGTGCATCAGGTAGAGCGCCATGCCCTCGATGGTCTCGGCTAGGCGGATGATGCGGCGGAACGAAAGGTCCTCCGAGAGCGCGTTGTGCACCTCGGCCATGTGCTCGAAGCCGGTGCGGTTCTCGCGGAACATCTTCTCGTACATGTAGCGCACGATGTCGTCGTCCTCGGCATGGATGACGGCAAGTCCGCCTTCGCGCGAGAGCACCTTGAAGATCTCCCAGATCTCGCCGAAGCGCACCATGCGTCCGGCGCGGCTGGGCGTGATGTCGGTGGTGAAGATCTTCACCGTCGAGTAGCCCGCCTGCACGGCTTCCTTCACCTCGGCGATCGTGGCCGGCGGCACCTTGCCGCGCAGCATCACGTGGTACGCGTAATCGCAATAGCACTTGCCCACCCAGTCCTTGTCCCGCGCCTCGATCGCGTCGCGAATGCTCTGCGTGGACGATTCGTCTCCGGCGCGGTCGGGCTTGCACGCGGCGAAGTCGATGAGCGTGGTCGTGCCGCCCCACAGCGCCGCGCGGCTCACCTGCTCCGGCGGTCCGCT
>DASQYN010000112.1:0-15602 GCA_035639215.1 Burkholderiales bacterium | reverse complement strand
GCGTCTGCAGGCGATCGGGCGGCGCAACGGCGGCGACGCGCTGGTCGGCGTGCTCTTCCGGCGCTCGAGCGAGGAGTATTACAACAGCGTGCTCACGCTCGGCGTATCGCCGCCGCAGCTCTACCACAAGGTGCACCTCGTGCCCTTCGGCGAGTTCGTCCCCGCGGGCTTTGGCTGGACGCTAGAGCTGATGCGCATCCCGATGTCCGATTTTTCCTCCGGGCGGGACAAGACGACGGTGCTCGCCGCCGCCGGCGAGCGGATCGCGCCGACCATCTGCTACGAAGACGCCTTCGGCGCCGAAGTCGCCCGTCAGCTCCCGGAGGCGACGCTGCTGGTCAACCTGTCCAACGTCGCCTGGTTCGGCGACTCGCTCGCGCCGGCGCAGCACCTGCAGATCGCGCAGATGCGCGCCGTCGAAAGCGGCCGCATGCTTCTCGCGGCGACGAACAGCGGCATCACGGGGTCGATCGACCGCGACGGGCGCGTCGTCGCGCGGCTACCGCAATTCCACGAAGGCCGCCTCGAGGTGACGGCACAGGGCTATTCGGGAGCCACGCCGTATGTGCGCCTGCACGACTGGCCGAGTGTCATCGCCTCGCTGCTCATCCTCGCCGCTGCAACCGCCGCGGCGCGCCGCCGGTAAAATCTCGCCCTCCGATGCTCAGCTTCCAGGGCCTGATCCTGCGCTTGAACGACTTCTGGGACCGCCAGGGCTGCGTGCTGCTGCAACCGTACGACATGGAAGTCGGCGCCGGCACCTTCCATACGGCGACCTTCCTGCGCGCCATCGGACCCGAGCCGTGGAACGCCGCGTACGTGCAACCTTCTCGCCGGCCGAAGGACGGCCGCTACGGCGACAATCCCAATCGGCTGCAGCATTACTATCAGTATCAGGTCGCGCTCAAGCCTTCGCCGGACGACATCCAGGAGCGCTATCTCGATTCGCTGGTAGCGCTCGGCGTCGATCCCAAAGAGCACGACATCCGCTTCGTCGAGGACGATTGGGAGTCGCCGACGCTCGGCGCCTGGGGACTCGGCTGGGAAGTGTGGCTCGACGGCATGGAGATCACGCAGTTCACGTATTTCCAGGAAGTGGGTAGCCTGCCCTGCAAGCCGGTGCTTGGCGAGATCACCTACGGCCTCGAGCGCCTGGCGATGTACCTGCAGGGCAAGGAGAGCGTTTACGACCTGGTCTGGGTCGACGATGTGCGTTACGGCGACGTCTATCATCAGAACGAAGTCGAGCAGTCGCGTTATAACTTCGAGCTCGCGAACACCGACATGCTGTTCCGCCACTTCGCCGATTACGAGGGCGAAGCAAAGCGCCTGGTCGCCGCACAATGCGTGCTCCCCGCCTACGAGATGGTGCTGCGCTGCTCGCACAGCTTCAATCTGCTCGATGCGCGCGGCGTCATCTCGGTCACCGAACGCGCCGACTACATCGACCGCGTGCGGATCCTCGCGCGCAGCGTAGCGAAGGCGTATTACGAGTCGCGCGAAGCGCTCGGCTTCCCCATGCTCGGCAAGGGGGCGTAATGCCGGCGACGCTGCTCGTCGAGCTTCTGACCGAAGAGCTGCCGCCGAAATCCCTGCGCAGGCTCTCGGAGGCGTTCGCCGAGCGCGTTGCCGCGGATCTTCGGGGAAAAGGCCTGGCCTCGGAGGGCAGCTTGCGCATCTTCGCCACGCCGCGACGCATGGCTTTCTTGCTGGCCGGCGTTCTGGACAAGGCCGAGGATCGCGAGAGCGAGGTGAACGGACCCTCGGCGAAAGCGCCGGCGCAGGCGATCGCCGGCTTCGCGCGCAAGCACGGGCTCACGCCCGAGCAGCTCGTCCAGCGGGATTCGCCCAAAGGGCCGGTCGTGGTAGCGAAGCTCCGCATCAAGGGCCCGGTCCTCGGCGAAGTGCTCGCCCTCACGGTCGAAGAGGCGCTGAAGGCGCTGCCGATACCGAAAATGATGCGCTGGGGCTCGGGAGAGGCGCAGTTCGTGCGACCGGTGCACGGCCTGGTCATGATGCATGGAACGAAAGTGCTGCCCGGGATCGTGTTCGGCGTTCCGTCCAAGAGCGTGACCCGCGGCCATCGCTTCATGGGCCAGCGCACGATCGAGCTCGCCAGCGCCGACGAATACGCCGAGCGGCTGCAGCGCGAGGGCTGCGTCATCGCCGAGTTCGCCGCCCGGCGCGCGGAGATCGATCGGCAGCTCAAGCTCGAGGCGGCGAAGGAGCAGGCGAGCCTCGGCGGCTACGCCGATCTCCTCGACGAGGTGAGCGCGCTCGTCGAATACCCGCAGGTCTACGCGGGCGGCTTTGCCTCGGCGTTCCTCGAGGTGCCGCAGGAGTGCCTGATCCTCACCATGCGGCAGAACCAGAAATACTTCCCGCTCTTCGACGCCGGCCGGCTGAAGCCGCGCTTTCTCATCGTCTCGAACATGAAGGTCGACGATCCGCGGCACATCATCGGCGGCAACGAGCGGGTGGTGCGGCCGCGTCTCGAGGACGCGCGCTTCTTCTACGAGCAGGATCGAAAAGAGCGCCTGGAAGCCCGCGTGCCGAAGCTCGCCAGGATGGTCTACCACCGCAAGCTCGGCTCGCAGCTGGAGCGCGTCGAACGCCTGCAGCTGCTTTCGGGCGCGATCGCGCGCCAGCTCGGCGCCGACGTGCCGCTCACCGAGCGCGCCGCATGGCTCGCGAAAGCCGACCTGCAAACCGGCATGGTCGGCGAGTTCCCCGAACTGCAGGGCGTGATGGGCCGCTACTACGCGCTGCACGACGGGGAGCCCGCGGCGCTCGCCGAGGCGATCGAGGCGCATTACCGGCCGCGCTTCGCCGGCGATGCGCTGCCGGAAACGGCCATGGCGTGCGCCGTCGCGCTCGCCGACAAGCTGGACGCGCTCGCCGGACTCTTCTCGATCGGCGAGACGCCCACCGGCGAGAAGGACCCTTTCGGGCTGCGCCGCGCGGCGCTCGGTGCGGTGCGCATCCTGGTCGAGCGCAAGCTGCCGTTGGAACTGTCGTTCCTGCTGGACAGCGCTGTCGCACCGTTCAAGGGCAAAGGCCGGCCGGAGCTCGCGCCGTTCATCTACGAGCGGACGCGCAGTTACTTCCGGGAAGGGGGCTTTTCGGCCAACGAAGTGGAAGCCGTGCTGTCGCTGGTTCCGGCGCGGCTCGACCTCGCCCCCGCCCAGCTCGAGGCGGTGCGCGCCTTCTCGGCATTGCCGGAGGCGGAGAGCCTCGCCGCGGCGAACAAACGCATCGGCAACATTCTCAAGCAGGCCGCCGAGGTGCCGAGCGGATACAACGCGGAGGCGATGACCCAGGCGGAGGAAAGGGCGCTCGCCTCCGCTTACGCCAGGATGAAGGGCGATGTGGAAGGCGCGTTCAACCGGGGCGACTACACGGGCGCGCTGAAGGCGCTCGCCTCCCTCAAAGCGCCGGTCGACGCGTTCTTCGACAAGGTCATGGTGATGGACAAGGACCTGCGGGTGCGTGCCAATCGCATCGGTTTCCTCGGCACGCTGCACGGGACGATGAATCGAGTCGCCGATCTTTCCAAGCTGGCCAAATAAGGAAGAGAGCCTCCGCCCTTGAAGCTCGTCATTCTCGATCGCGACGGCACGATCAACCACGACAGCGACGACTACATCAAGTCGCCGGCCGAATGGCGGCCGATCAAGGGCAGCCTGGAGGCGATCGCGCGACTCACGCAGGGCGGCTACCGTGTCGTCGTCGCGACCAACCAGTCGGGCATCGCGCGGGGCCTCTTCACCACGCGCACGCTTTTCTCCATCCACGACACGTTGCAGCGCGCGCTCGGCCAGATCGGCGGGCGCATCGACGCCTTCTTCTTCTGCCCGCATGCCGCCGAGAGCGGCTGCGAGTGCCGCAAGCCGCAGCCGGGCATGCTGCTCGAGGTGGCGCGGCGCTTCAACGTGTCGCTCAAGGACACTTACATGGTCGGCGACTCGCGCAAGGACCTGGAAGCGGCGGTCGCCGCCGGCGCGCGTCCGGTGCTGGTGCTCACCGGCAAGGGCCGCAAGACACGCGACGAAGGAAACCTTCCGCCCGGCACGCAGGTGTTCGCCGATCTTGCGGCGTTCACCGAGCAGCTGGCGCCATGACGGCGCCGAATCGGCCGCCCATCCTTCGCTCCGCGCTCTTCGCTTTCGCGCTTCTCGTGATCACGCCGCCCTACGCGCTCGTCGCCGTCGCCACGTTCGCCTTGCCGCGCATGGCGCGCTACCGCGTCATCGCCGGCTGGTCGCGGACGGTGGTTTTCCTCGCCCGCGCAATCCTCGGCATCCGCTGGCGCATCGAGGGCCGGGAGCATCTGCCCGTGCGTCCGTCGATCATCCTCGCCAAGCACCAGTCGGCCTGGGAAACGCTCGCCTTCCAGCTCATCTTTCCGCCGCAGGTGCACGTGCTCAAGCGCGAGCTGCTCTGGATTCCTTTTTTCGGCTGGGGGCTCGCGCTGATGAGCCCGATCGCCATCGACCGCTCGCGCGGCGGGGCAGCGCTGCGCGCCATGGCGCGCCTCGGCCGGGAACGCCTCGCGCAGGGCTTCTGGATCGTGGTGTTTCCGGAGGGCACGCGGGTGGCGCCCGGAGAACGACGCCGCTACCAGCCGGGCGGCGCTTGGCTCGCGGCTGCAACCGGCGCGCCGGTCGTGCCGGTCGCGCACAACGCGGGCTTGTGCTGGCCCCGCAACGCCTTCTTCAAGCGCCCGGGCACCGTGACGGTGCGCATCGGCCCGAGTATCGATTCGGCCGGCCGGGACGCCGAGACCCTCAACGCAATGGCAGAGCAATGGATAGAAGAGCAACAGAAGGCACTTTGCTGATCGAGCTGGGCGGCCGGCTGATCGAGTACCGCTTCGCACGCCGCCGGCGCCGTACCCTCGGCATCACGGTCGACGGCGACGGGCTGAAGGTCGCTGCGCCTCTGCGCGCTCCCTGGCGCGAAGTCGAGGCCTTCCTGCGGCACAAGGAGCGCTGGATCGTCGCCAAGCTCGACGAATGGGCGCGCGTCGCGCCGCCTCCCGTGCTGCATTGCGTTTCCGGCGAGCGGCTGCCGCTCTTCGGCGAGCCGCACGAGCTCGAGGTACGCCGCGGCCGGCGCGGCGTGCACGAGGACGGCGCGCGCCTTGTCGTATTCGCCCGCAAAGGGGCGAAGCCGCTGCCCGTGCTGGTGGCGTGGCTCAAGGCAAAGGCGCTGGCCGCGCTCGCGCCGCGCGCCTCGCACTACAGCCTGAGGCTGGGCCTCGGCGCGCCGCGCGTCGCGCTTTCCAATGCGCGCACGCAGTGGGGCCTTTGCACGGAAGAAGGTGTCATTCGCCTGTCGTGGCGCCTCGTGCACGTGGCGCCTGCGCTCGCCGACTACGTCGTCGCTCACGAAGTGGCGCACCTCGTCGAGCTCAACCATTCGCGCCGCTTCTGGAGCGTCGTGGCCGAGCTCTATCCCGCCTGGCGAGAGGCGCGAGAGCGCCTGGAGCTCGCCGGCGCATCCCTTCCCCTCCTGAAAGGCCAGCCATGAGGATTCTCCACACGATGCTTCGCGTCGGCGACATGCAACGCTCGATCCGCTTCTATACCGAAGCGCTCGGCATGAAGGTGCTGCGCACCACCGATCGCCCGGAGCAGAAGTACTCGCTCGCTTTCGTCGGCTACGAAGACGAGAGCCGCAGCGCGGTGCTCGAGCTCACCTACAACTACGGCGTCGATCGCTACGATCTCGGCTCCGGCTACGGCCATGTTGCGGTCGGCGTGCCCGACGTGGCCGCGGCGTGCGCTAAGGTGCGGGGTCTCGGCGGAAAGGTGACGCGCGAGCCGGGGCCGGTGAAGGGCGGCACCAGCGTGATCGCCTTCGTCGAAGACCCCGACGGCTACAAGATCGAGTTCATCGAAAGGCGGGCGTAGTCTTCCGGCGAGAGGTTTTCCGCGCGCAGGCCGGGGTCGATTCCGGCGGCGGCCAGGTCGACGCCGCGCAGCGCGTTGCGCAGCGTCTTGCGCCGGGCGGAGAATGCGCGGCGGAGCAGGTCCTCGTTCACGGAGAGCATGTCGGTGCGCGGCATCATGCGCACCACCGCGGAGTCGACCTTCGGCGCCGGCCGGAACGCGCCCGGGGCGACGCGGAAGAGCCGGCGCATGCGAAAGCGCGCCTGGAGCGCAACCGAGAGCCGGCCGTAGGCCGGCGTCGACGGCGCCGCCACCATCCGATCCACGACTTCCGCCTGCAGCATGAAGTGCATGTCGCGCACGCGATCGGCGTAGCTCGCCAGGTGGAAGAGCAGCGGCGTCGAGATGTTGTAGGGCAGGTTGCCGACGACGCGCATGCCATGGGGAAACCGGCCGAAGTCGAACGCCAGCGCGTCCGCCTCGTGCACGACCACGCCCGCCATGGATTGCAGCGCGGCGGCGAGATCGCGGTCGAGCTCGATGACGTGCACGCAGCCCGCCTTATCGACGAGCGGCCGCGTCAGCGCGCCTTCGCCCGGTCCGATCTCGACGATCCACTCTCCGTTTTGCGGAGCGATCGCTTCCACCAGCCGCCGCAACACGGCGGGGTCGTGAAGAAAGTGCTGCCCGAAGCGCTTACGCGGGCGATGCAAGCCGCAGTGCCAGCTCGATGGCTTCCGCGAGGCTGCCGGCATCGGCGCGGCCGGTGCCGGCCAAATCGAGCGCGGTGCCGTGATCAACCGACGTACGGACGAACGGCAGGCCGAGCGTCACGTTGACGCCTCGCCCGAACGAGGCGTACTTGAGGACCGGCAGGCCCTGATCGTGATAGAGCGCGAGCGCGCAGTCGGCCTCGCGCAACCGCTGGGGAACGAACAGCGTATCCGCCGGGATCGGTCCGATCGCCGCGATGCCGGCCGCGCGCGCCTCCTCGATCGCCGGGCCGATCACTTCGATCTCCTCGCGCCCCAGATGCCCCGACTCGCCGCTGTGCGGGTTGAGGCCGGCGACCAGGATGCGCGGCGAGGCGATCCCGAACCGCTTGCGCAAATCGGCATCGACGACCCTTATGACCGCGAGCAGCCGCGTCCGAGTAATGGCGCGCGGCACGTCCGCGAGCGGCAGGTGCGTGGTGGCGAGCGCTACGCGCAGGCCGCCGCCGACCAGCATCATCACGACCTGGGCAGCATGGCAGCGCTCCGCGAGGTATTCGGTGTGCCCGGTGAAGGCGATGCCCGCGTCGTTGATGACGCTCTTTTGGACCGGCGCGGTGACCATGGCGTCGTATTCGCCGCTCAGGCAGCCGGCGATCGCCCGGTCGAGAACGGCGAGCACGTAAGCGCTGTTGGCCGGATTCAAGCGGCCGGGCACATTCTTCCCGCGCAGGGCGATATGCTCGACGTACGGGCAGCCGGCGAGAAGCGTGCGGTCGCCGATGACGGTGACGGGATAGTCGCGCGCCACCCGCACGCAGAGCTCCGGGCCGATGCCGGCCGGCTCGCCGGAAGTGACCGCGATCACGGGCTTACTTCTCGTCAAGCTTGAGCTCGACGTACGTCTGGTCGCGCAACTGCCGCAGCCATTCCTGGTACGCCTCGTCGGCTTTGCGCTCGCGCAGCACCTGGCGCGCCTGCAGGCGTCGGCGCTCCGGCGAGGCCTCGCTCGTGCGCCGTTCCAGCACCTGGATCAGGTGGTAGCCGAAAGGCGTGCGCACCGGCTCGCTCACCTCGCCGATTTTCAGCGCCTCGTAGGCTCGCTCGAACTCCGGCACCGTGTCGCCCGGATAGACCCAATCGAGCTCGCCGCCGCGGGCCGCGGTCGTATCGTCGGAATTGGTGCGCGCGATTTCGGCGAAGTCGGCGCCGTTCATGATGCGCTCGCGAAGCTGGAGGATGCGCCGCCGGGCGTCGGCGTCCGAGACCGCTTCGGTGGTCCGGATAAGGATGTGGCGCAGGCGGGTCTGCTCCACCGGCGCGTTGTCCACGCCGGCGCTGCGCCGGTCGATGAGCTTCAGAATGTGGAATCCCGCCGGGCTGCGCAGCACGGCGCTCACCTCGCCGGGCTGCAGCTTGGCGAGCGCCGCGGCGAAAAGCTCCGGCAACCGGTCCTCGTTGCGCCAGCCGAGCACGCCGCCCTGCAGCGCGTCGGGCGCGTCCGAGTAGCTCGCCGCGAGCGAAGCGAAATCGCCGCCGCCGCGCGCCGCAGCGAGGGCCTTCTCGGCGCGCTCGCGCGCCGCCTGGATGCGCTCGGGGCTCGCCTGGTCGGGCACCCGCACCAGGATGTGGGCGAGGTTGTATTCGACCGCCTCGGGGCGGCTCTTCATCTGCTCGAGGAAGAGGTCGAGCTCGCGGTCGCTCACCTGCACCTTGTCGTCGACCTCGCGCTCGCGCAGCCGGGTGAGCAGCATCTGCTCGCGCACCTGCTCGCGCCAGCCGTCGAAGGAGACGCTGTCGCGCTCGAGCGCCTTGCGGAAGTCGGCGAGGGTCAGCTTGTTGCTCTCGGCGATGCGCTCCACCGCGCGGTCGAGCTGCAGCTCGTCGACCCGCAGGCCGCTGTTGCGGGCGAGCTGCAGCTGCGCCTTGTTGAGGATCAGGCGCTCGAGCATCTGGTGCTCGAGCACGGACCGCTCGGGAATCGGCGTGCCGCGCCGACGCAGCTCGCGCTCCGCCATGCCGACGGCCTCGTCGAGCTCGGAGAAGGTGATCACCTCCTTGTTGACGATCGCAACGATGCGGTCGACGAGCGTGATCTTCTGCGCCGTGCTGACGAGCGGCACGCAGAAGAGCAGCAACAACCCCAGCCACCTACCCATCTAGTACACCTGTTCGAACGGCAATTGCGAGCGCGCCGCCGGCGGGGCGAGCGTCGGGTTGCCTCGGTTGACCGCCGAGTATCCGGGCACTTCGCGGCTGAGCAGCTGCACGGCCTCGGCCGTGCCGATCTGCCCGACCCCCGTGAACTCGAGCTGGAAGACGAGCGCCGTTGAAGCCACGTTGGTCGCCGCCTGCAGGCGCTGCACGACCGTGCGGAAGACCCAGCAGCCGGCGTTGTACTCGGCACCCGCCAAACCTTCGAGCAGCCGCTTGTCGAAGAACGAGTAATTGTAGCGCCCGACCGCGTACCAGCCGCGTCCGACCGGCCATTGCCCGGAAACGTCGATCTGCCGCAGCACGTCGCGCTGATAGCGGTAGCTGAGATTGAGCACCTTCGCCACCTCCGGCGAATAGCGCGCCGCCGCGCCGTAGCGCTGCATCTGGTGGCTTTGCGCGTTGTACTGCGTCGTCACGTCGTAGGTCCAGCGGCTGCGGAAGCGCCCGCCCACGGAAGCGAGCAGGTCCGACCGGTTGAAGGTGCGCAGGCTCGACGTCGGGTCGAGCGCGACGCGCTCGTCGCTGAAGTAGTAGCGCTGGCCGATCGTGGCGCGCAGGCCCTCCGCGCCGTCGGCATAGAGGAAGCGCGTGGTCAACGCGGCGGTGAGCTGGTTTGCGTCGCCGAAGCGGTCGCCGCCGACGAAGCGGTTCTCGCTGAAGAGCTGCGGATAGTTGAAGTCGGCGAGCGTCGTGTCGAAGATCGGGATGTCGTCCTGGTTGTGATACGGCACGTAGACATAGAAGAGGCGCGGCTCGAGGGTCTGCGTCGCCGGCTGGCCGTACAGGCTGGAGGGCCGCTCGAAGGCGAGCCCGGTGTCGACGCTCAGCCACGGGATGGCGGCGTGCGGCGCGCTCGGCCCGGCGCCGGGCGGACGCTCGAGGTCGTAGGTCATGGCGCGCAGGCCGAATTTCGGCGTGATGTAGTGCCCGGGCGAAAGGTTCGGCATGGCGAAGGTCGGCGTTGCGGAGGTGCGCGCGCCTTGAATCAGCGTCGGATGCTCGAAGCGCACGTACTCCGCCGGCAGCGACGTGTCGACGAGGCCGGCCACGTCGTTATAGCTCGCCGCGACATTGAACTGCGGCACGCGCCAGTACGGCGGCACGATCGGCGCGGCCGGGTCCTGCAGCGTCTGGAACTTCTGCACCCGCAGCTGGCTCGACAGGCCGCCCCCGCGCGGCAGGCCGGCGCTGTAATTGAGGTAGGTATCCTGCGGCAGGTTGCTGACCGAGACCTGCTTCACCTGGCTCGCGAGGTCGACGAAGTAACGGTCGTCCGAGACGCGGTTGTAGTCTACGACGCCGGTGAGCCCCGGCCGGAAGGTCTGGCTATGCTGCCAGGAGGTGCCGGTGCGGGTGGCGCCGAAGATGCGGTCGTCGGGCAGGTATTCGAACTTCAGCTCGCCGGCATACGGCCGTCCGAGATAGCGGAAGTCGTTCTTCAGCTGGAAGCCGCGCCGCGCCATGTAGACCGGCGTCAGCGTGAGGTCGCGCTCGGGGGCGATGTTCCAGTAGTAGGGAACGCCGACCTCGAAGCCGCGCTGGCTGGTGGTCGCGTAGTAAGGCGTGAGGACGCCGCTCTTGCGGCTGTTCTCGAGCGGGAAGGAGGCGAACGGAAAGGCGAGAATCGTGTGGTCGAGGAAGCGCAGCCGCGGATGCTTCGCATAGCCTTCGTCGGCGTTGTAATCCAGGTCGAGCTGCGAAGCCTGGAGAAACCAGTCGTCCTGTCCGGGCTTGCAGGTGGTGAAGCTCGCATCGAACAGGCGATAGCGGTTCTTGCCCAGGAACTCGGCACGGCTCGCCGAGCCGCGCGCCATCTGCTCACGCTGCAGGAGAAAGGTCGGCTGCTCGATCTCCCCGGTATCGTCGAGCGTGTCGTAGCGCAGGTTCGGCCCCGAGAAGCGGTCGGCGGCGCGCTCCACGCGCACGCCCCCTTCGGCGTCGACGCGGCCGAATTCCTGGTTGTAGCGCAGGTAGTCGCCGAAGATCGTCAGGTCGTCGCGGCGGATCTCCGCGTCGCCGCGCGCGGTGACTTCGAGATCGCTTACGCCCTCGATCTTCTGCGCATCGACGGTGGTGGGCGCGTTTTCCTGTGCGTGGGCGGCGGCGGCGGCGAGCGCGACGGCGAGCGTCGCAAGGCGATACCGCATGGCGCAGGCGCGAAGAATTTCGATCGACTGTTATAGAATTTTTAATGATACACGCCGACGATCGGCGCGCTTCGCTCGAGCGCTGGCTCGCCCGCCAGCTGGCGGGTGCGCGCTTTGCCCTGGCGCCGGCCTCCGAGGATGCAAGCTTCCGTCGCTACTTCCGCGCCACCCTGGATGACGGCTCGACCTATGTCGTGATGGACGCGCCGCCGGACAAGGAGGACTGCCGGCCGTTCGTGCACGTCGCCCGGCTGCTCGAGGGCGCCGGAGTGCATGCGCCGCGCATCCATGCCCAGGACCTGCAATCCGGCTTCCTGCTGCTCGGCGATCTCGGAACCCGCACCTACCTCGAGGCGCTCGACGAGGCGAACGCCACCGCGCTCTTTACCGATGCCATCGACGCCCTGGTGCGCTGGCAGCTCGCCACGCGCCCGGGCGAGCTGCCGCCCTACGACGAGGCGCTGCTGCGCCGGGAGATGAGCCTCTTCCCCGAGTGGTACATCGCCCGTCATCGCCGGCTAGCATTGAACGAAGCCCAACGAGAGGCGCTCGAGCAGGTGTTCCGGCTGCTCGTCTCAAGCGCGCTCGCGCAGCCGTCGGTCTACGTGCATCGCGACTACATGCCGCGTAACCTGATGCTGAGCGAGCCCAATCCCGGCGTGCTGGACTTTCAGGACGCGGTGCTCGGACCGATCACCTACGATGTCGTCTCGCTCTTTCGCGATGCGTTCCTCTCGTGGGACGAAGAGCGCGTGCTCGACTGGAGCGTGCGCTATTGGGAGAAGGCGAAGCGGGCCGGGCTGCCGGTGGACGCGGACTTCGGCGAATTCTGGCGCGCGCTGGAATGGATGGGGCTGCAACGGCACCTCAAGGTGCTCGGCATCTTCGCCCGCATCAACTATCGCGACGGCAAGCCGAAGTACCTCGGCGACACGCCGCGCTTCATCGCCTATGCCCGCGCCGTGGCGAAGCGCTATTCGGCGCTCGCGCCGTTGCTGAAGCTGCTGGACGAGATCGAATGCAGGTGATGATGCTGGCGGCGGGGCGAGGGGAAAGGCTGCGACCCCTCACCGAGCGCATCCCGAAGCCGCTCGTCGAGGTCGGCGGCAAGGCGCTGATCGCCTGGCACCTCGAGCGCCTCGCCGCCGCCGGGCTGCGGCAGATAGTGATCAACGTGTCGCACCTCGCCGAGACCCTCGTCGAGCAGGTCGGCGATGGTCGCCGCTTCGGCCTGGCGGTCCGCTACTCGCGCGAAGCCGAGCCGCTCGAGACCGCCGGCGGCATCGCCAAGGCCCTGCCGCTGCTGGGCGGCGAGCCGTTTCTGCTCGTCAATTCCGACATCTATTGCGAGATCGATTTCGCCCGCCTCGCCGGGCTCGCGCTCGGCGAGCGGCTCGCGCATCTCGTGCTTGTGCCCAACCCGCCGCACCGCGCGCAGGGCGACTTCTCGCTGCGCGCCGGGTGCGTCGGCAACGCGGGCGAGCCGCGCTACACTTATGCAGGCGTAGCCGTGATGTCGCCGCAACTCGTCTCCGATGTACGGGCGGGAGAGAAGGCGCCGCTCGCGCCGCTGCTTCGCGAAGCGGCCGACCGGGGGCGGATCTCCGGCCAGCTCTACACCGGCCTCTGGCAGGACGTCGGTACCATGGAGCGGCTGCGCGAGCTCGAGTCGATCCTGATCTCCCGACAATGAAACCGGTCGAAGCCCTTTCCGTCTATTCCGCGCGTCGCGCCCGGCTTGCCGAGCGCATGGGCGAAGGCGTGGCCGTAATCGCCACGGCGGCCGAGCGCCTGCGCAACCGCGACAGCCATTACCCGTACCGCTACGACAGCTACTTCTATTACCTGACGGGGTTTGCCGAGCCGGAGGCCGTGCTCGTGCTGGTCGCCGGAAAGAGCCCGCGCAGCATCCTTTTCTGCCGCCCGCGCGATGCCGAGCGCGAGATCTGGGACGGCTTCCGTTACGGTCCGGAGGCGGCGCGCGAACGTTTCGGCTTCGACGAGGCGCATCCCGTCGGCGAGCTCGACCAGGCGGCGCCGACGCTGCTCGAGAACCAGCCGGCGCTGTATTTTCCGCTCGGCGCCGATCCCGAATGGGACGCTCGCGCGATGCGCTGGCTGAACGTCGTGCGCTCGCGCAGCCGCGCCGGCGTCGCCGCGCCGCAGCAGGTGGTCGACCTGCGCTCGCTGCTGGACGACATGCGGCTCGTCAAGGACGAGCATGAGCTCGCGCTGATGCGGCGCGCCGGGCGCATCTCCGCCGCGGCGCACCGCCGTGCCATGCAGGCGACCCGGCCCGGTCGCAACGAATACGAGATCGAGGCCGAGCTGCTTCACGAATTTCGTCGCAACGGCGCGCAATTCCCGGCTTATTCACCGATCGTCGCCGGCGGTGCAAACTCGTGCGTGCTGCACTACGTCGCGAACGACGCGCCGCTGCACGACGGCGACCTGCTGCTGATCGACGCGGGCTGCGAGCTAGACGGCTACGCCTCGGACATTACGCGCACCTTCCCGGTGAATGGCCGCTTCAGGGGCGGGCAGCGCGCGGTGTACGAGCTCGTCCTCGAAGCCCAGCGTGCGGCCATCGCCGCCGTCCGCCCGGGCGCTGCGTGGAACGAGCCGCACGATGCCGCGGTACGCGTGCTCGCGCAGGGGATGCTCGAGCTCAAGCTGCTCGCGGGAACCCTGGAAGAAGTGCTGCAGAAGGAAACCTACAAGCGCTTCTACATGCATCGCACCGGCCATTGGCTTGGGCTCGATGTTCACGACGCCGGCGAGTACCGCGCCGGCGGACAGTGGCGGCCGCTCGCTCCGGGCATGGTGCTCACCGTGGAGCCGGGCCTTTACCTCCGTGCCGCGGACGACTTGCCCGCGACGTTCGCCAACATCGGCGTGCGTATCGAGGATGACGTCGCGGTGACCTCGCAGGGCTGCGAAGTCATCACCGCCGAGGCGCCGAAAAGCATCGCCGATATCGAAGCGCTGATGCGCGATGCCCGCGTCGCCGGTTGACGTTCTGGTCAGGGGGGCCGGCCCGGTCGGCTGCGCGCTCGCCCTCGCGCTGCGCTCGAGCGCGCACCGGGTCGCGCTGCTCGAGGCGAATCCGCCGCCGCGCGCTTTCCATCCCATCGCGTTGTCGCACGGCAGCCGGCTGATCCTCGAGCGGCTGGGCGTCTGGCCAGCGCTCGAGACGACGCCGATCGAGCACATCCTGGTCAGCCAGTCCGGCGCCTTCGGGCGCACGCGCCTGGAAGCCTCCGAGGCCGGCGTTCCGGCGCTCGGCTACGTGACCGACTATGCGGCGCTGGTCGCCGCGTTGCGTGCGCCGCTCGCCGATCAGCTCGTCACGGAAGAGATGCCCGCACGCTGCGTCGTCCATGCCGAGGGCGTCTCCGCCGAGGCCCGGGAAAAGGCATACAGCCAGAGCGCTGTCGTCGGCCTCGTCGCGACCCAGCCACCGGCCAGCGGCACGGCCTTCGAGCGCTTCACGGCGGAGGGGCCGCTGGCACTATTGCCCTGCCAAGGCCGCTATGCGCTCATCTGGACCGCTTCGCCGCAGCGCGCGGAAGAGCTGGCGCGCGCGGACGAGCAGCGTTTCCTGCGTGCACTGGAGCAGGCGGCGGGATCGGCGCCGGGCGTGCCCGTGGATGTCCAGCACAGAAGCGTGCGAGGCCTCGTGCTGCGCGTGCGGCCCACGCGGGTTGCGACGCGCGCGGTGTACATTGGCAATGCGGCGCAGACGCTGCATCCGGTAGCCGGCCAGGGACTCAACCTCGGCCTGCGCGATGCCTGGCAGCTCGCGCGCGAGCTCTCGGCTTCCGCCGATCCCGGCGAGGCGCAGGTTCTCGAGCGTTACGCGGCGCGCCGGCGGCTCGACGCGGCGGCGACGATCGGCGTGACGCACTGGCTCGCTGCGGGCTTCACCGGCTCGCATCGCGTGCTGCGCGTGGCGCGCGGCCTCGCGCTCACCGCGCTCGATGTGCTTCCGGGCCCGCGGCGCTTCTTTGCGCGGCGCATGATCTACGGATCTTCCGCCGCGCCGTGAAGCGTTCTAGAATTCGCTTCCCTCGCACGTCAAAGCGGCTCGCCAAAGCCTCGTGATCAAGATCGGCCCCCACGCGCTGGCCAACGCAGTGTTCGTCGCGCCGATGGCCGGCATCACCGATCGGCCGTTCCGCCGCCTGGCACGGCGCTTCGGCGCCGCGCTGGCCGTCTCCGAAATGGTGAGCGCGAGGCCCGAGCTGCACGGCTCGCGCAAGACGCGGCTGCGCCTGGACCATGCGGGTGAGCCCGGCCCGATCTCGGTGCAGATTGCGGGGGCCGATCCGGTGCAGCTTGCCGCAGCCGCCCGCGCCAATGTCGCGCTCGGCGCCGAGATCATCGACATCAACATGGGCTGCCCGGCGAAGAAGGTCTGCAACGCCTACGCGGGGTCCGCCCTGCTCGCCGACGAAGCGCTCGTCGCCCGCATCCTCGAGGCGGTAGTGATGGCGGTGAACGTCCCCGTGACGCTCAAGATCCGCACCGGCCCGAGTCCCGAGCGGCGCAACGCGGTGCGCATCGCTCGCATCGCCGAAGCGGCCGGCGTGCAGCTGCTCGCGGTGCATGGCCGCACCCGTGCCTGCATG
>DASQYN010000111.1:0-4053 GCA_035639215.1 Burkholderiales bacterium | reverse complement strand
ACCGAGATGCTGCACATCTTCATCTCCAACCGCCCGGGCGACGTGAAGTACGGCACCACCGGCAAGCCGGTGCCGGGCTACGAGGTGCGCTTGGTCGACGACCGGGGCAGCGTCATCGCGAAGCCCGACGAGCTCGGCGAGCTGCAGATCAGCGGCCCCACCTCGGCGATCATGTACTGGAACCAGCGCGAGAAGACCAAGAACACGTTCCAGGGTCCGTGGACCCGCAGCGGCGACAAATACAGCTTCGACAAGGACGGCTACTACACCTACGGCGGCCGCTCGGACGACATGCTCAAGGTGAGCGGCATCTACGTCTCGCCGGTGGAAGTCGAGGCGGCGCTCGTCACGCACGACGCGGTGCTGGAGGCGGCGGTCGTGGGCGCGGAGGACGAGCAGAAGCTCGTCAAGCCGAAGGCGTTCGTCGTGCTGAAACCCGGCCAATCGGCGTCCGATGGGCTGAAGAGCGCTTTGCAGCAGCACGTGAAAGACAAGCTCGCGCCCTACAAGTACCCGCGCTGGATCGAGTTCCTGCCCGAGCTGCCGAAGACGGCGACCGGCAAGATCCAGCGCTTCAAGCTTCGTTCATAGGAGACCGCATGAAAATGCTCATCCGCGCCTTGGCGGCGTGGCTGGCCGTAATCGGCACGGCCGCCGCCCAGTCGTATCCCACCAAGCCGGTGAAGCTCATCGTGCCCTTCCCGCCGGGCGGCAACACCGACATCGTCGGGCGGCTGATCGCTGACAAGCTCTCGACGAGCTTCGGCCAGCAGGTGTACGTCGAGAACCGCGCCGGCGCCGGCGGGACTATCGGCGCGGAGGCGGCGGCGAAGTCGCCGAACGACGGCTACGCGCTTTTTTTCTCGACCACCGGCACGCTCGCCAGCGCGCCGTCTATGCAGCCCAATCTGCGCTACGACCCGGTGAAGGACTTCGCGCCGATCGCCACGCTGGCGAACGCGCCGGTGGTGGTGCTGGTCAGGGACGAGCTTCCGGCGAAAAATCTGGCCGAGCTGATCCAGCTCGCCAAAGCGAAACCGGGCACGTTGAAGTTCGGCTCCGCGGGCACCGGGCACTTCGTGCACATCGCCGGCGAGATGTTCAAGAGCGCCGCGCACGTCGACATGTTGCACGTGCCGTATAAAGGGGTGAGCCAGGCGCTCGTCGACATGCTGGGCGGCAGGATCGACGTCATGTTCGACGCGCCGGCGCAGTACGAGCCGCATTTGAGGACCGGGAAGGTGAGGGCGCTCGCGGTAGCGGCGCCGAAGCGCCTCTCGCGCCTGCCCGACGTGCCGACGACGGCGGAGGCGGGATTGCCCCGCTACGTGCTCGCCTCGTGGTTCGGACTTGCCGCGCCGGCCGGCACGCCCGCCGAGATCGTCAACCGCATCAACGCCGACGTGCAGAAGGCGCTTGCCGCGCCCGACGTGGTCGAGACGATGGCCAAGCTCGGCCTCGAGCCGGGCGGCGGCACGCCACGCCAGTACGCGGAGATGATCGTCGACGACCTCGCGCAGTGGCGGGCGGCGGTCAAGGCGGCAGGCATAAAGCTTGAGTAAGCCGCGCATGGAGCGCCGGATTTCGCGAGTCGCGCGAGTCATCCCCCAGGGGGCGACCTCGCAGGTACAGGCGAAGCAGCGAGTGATCGGCTCGGAAGGCTGGGAGAACACCTCGCCCTTCCTTTTCCTCAGCGAGGACTGGTTCGCCGCGCCAGGCGGGTTCGAAGAGCATCCGCATCGCGGCATGCAGACGGTGACGATCGTCCTCGACGGCGCGCTCGAGCATCGCGACCACACCGGCGCGCACGGCGTGCTGCGGGCCGGCGACGTGCAGTGGATGACGGCGGGGCGCGGCGTCCTTCACAGCGAGATGCCGTACGGCGGGACGACCGCGCACACCCTGCAGCTGTGGCTCAATCTGCCCTCGCGCCTGAAGATGATCCCGGCGCGCTATCGCGACCAGCGCCTCGCCGACGTGCCGGTGCGCCGCGTCGAAGGCGGCGAGGTGCTCGTCTACGCCGGCCGCTCGGACGGCGTGACCCATCCGCACGGCAGCGACTGGCCGATGAGCCTGCTCGACATCCGGCTGAAGAAACGCGCCTCGCTGGCGCAGGAGATCGACCTCAAGGACCGGGGTTTCCTCTACGTGCTTCACGGAATGGCCGAAGTCGGAGGAACGGAACTGAAAACCGGCGAGGTCGGCTGGTTCGAGCCGGGCGAGGGCAAGGCGCTTTCCCTTGCCGCGGCGGCGGATTTTCGCGCGCTGGTTTTTGCCGGAGAGCCGATCCGCGAGCCGGTGGTGGCCTACGGGCCGTTCGTCATGAGCACGCGCGAGGAGATCGTCCAGGCGTTCGAGGACTACCAGGCGGGCAAGCTTGTTGCATAGGGGTGTTATCCTTACCGGTTCTACGGCCGCGCCATAGCGGCATTCCCTTTATCCGCGGCATTCCTCTCAGACCATGGCCACCCGACCCGATCCAGCGACCGAACTCAAGGTCGACCCCAACTCCCTTTACCTCGAAGAGATCTTCACCGATCGGCGCGTCGGCACGATCCGCCGCCTGACGCCGGTCAAGAAGGATGGCAAGCCGGATCCGGCGAAGCCGGTGCTGTACGTCGGTGAGACGCAGGTGCTGACGCCGGCGGGCGCGCTGCCGATCGGCTTCGAGATCGCCGCCGGCTCGCTCGAGGAGGCGGCGGAGAAGTTCGGCGGCCAGGCGAAAGAGGCGATCGAGCGCACGGTGAAGGAGCTGCAGGAGCTGCGCCGCCAGCAGGCCTCGTCGATCGTCGTGCCGCAGGGTCCGCTGCCGCCCATGGGCGGCCCGGGCGGCGGCAAGATCCAGATGCCGTAGTGGCTGCCGGGGAAGAAGTTCGCCGCTGGATCGACGAGGCCGAGCGCGTCGTCGTGCTCACCGGCGCCGGCATCTCGACCGATTCGGGCATCCCCGACTTCCGCGGCCCGCAGGGCGTGTGGACGAAGAATCCGCTCGCCGAGAAGCTCTCCAACATCCACTACTACCTCGCCGATCCCGAGGTGCGCCGGGCCTCGTGGCAGCACCGGCTGGCGAGTCCCGCCTGGAATGCGAAGCCCAACCCGGGACACCTGGCGCTCGTCGAGCTCGAACGACGGAAGAAGCTCCACGCGCTCATCACGCAGAACATCGACGAGCTGCACCAGATCGCCGGCAACTCGCAGGAGCGCGTGATCGAGGTGCACGGGACGATGCGCAAGTTCATGTGCTGGGGCTGCGGCATGCGCGGGCCGATGGAGAAGGTGCTCGAGCGCGTGCGCGCCGGCGACGCCGACCCGAAGTGCCGCGACTGCGGCGGCATCCTGAAGAGCGACACCATCTCCTTCGGCCAGCAGCTCGTCCCGGAGGTGATCGACCGCGCGATGCAGGCGGCGGGCGAGGCGGACGTCTTCCTCGCCGTCGGCACCAGCCTGCAGGTCTATCCGATCGCCGGCGCCTTCGACATCGCGCGCAGCGCGGGCGCGCGGACGGTGATCGTGAACGCCGAGCCGACGCCCTACGATCCGGTCGCCGACGCGGTGCTGCCCGGCTCGATCAGCCGGATACTTGCCGACATCGCTACAGGCCGAGAAACCGCTTCGCGTTCGCTGCAGTAATCGCTTCCAGCGTCGCCGCGTCGAGCTGCGCGCCGCCGAGGCTCTTCAGCGGCTCGAAGTCGCCCATGGCGAACGGATAGTCGGTGCCGACGCAGATCTGGCTTTGGCCGAAAGTCTCCACGAGGAAGCGGATGGCATTCGGCTCGAAAACGAGCTCGTCGTAGTAAAAGCGCTTCGCCGCCACGGCGGGCGATTCCTTCAGCGATTCGCGTGCCTTCGGCACGTTCTTCCAGGCGTGCACCAGGCGCGGCAGCAGGATCGACATCACGCCGCCGCCGTGGCTGAAGGCGATCTTCAGCTTCGGGTGGCGCTCGGCGATGCCGCCGGTGATCATCGACGCCGCGGCGAGGCCGATGTCGCCGGGAAAGCAGACCGCCTGCTCGATGAACGCGCCGACGATGCGGTCCTGGCCGGCCGGGCGCA
>DASQYN010000110.1:0-5581 GCA_035639215.1 Burkholderiales bacterium | reverse complement strand
CGCCTTCCAACTCAAGGAGATGCCATGAAACCGTCGCTCCTCGCCGCTTCCCTAGCCGCCGCGCTTTGCATCGCCGCCCCGGCCGCGCAGGCCATGGGGGACGAAGTGCTGGTCAACACCAAGGACATCCAGTGGGGCGCGGCGCCGCCCGTCCTGCCGCAAGGCGCGAAGATCGCGGTGCTGCAGGGCGACCCGTTCAAGCCCGGGCCCTACACCCTGCGCCTCGCCACGCCGGCCAACTACCGCATCCCGCCGCACTGGCATTCGCAGACGGAGAACCTGACCATCCTCTCCGGCGCGCTATACCTCGGCATGGGCGACAAGATGAACGCGAAGGCGGCAAAACCCGTGAAGGCCGGCGGCTACCACTATCTGCCGGCGAAGATGCACCACTTCGCTTTCACCAAGGCGCCGACGGTGATCCAGATCCACGGCGAGGGGCCGTTCGACATCAACTACCTCGACCCGAAGGACAACCCGGCCGCGCAGTAGGCCCCGCTCGCTCTTTCGCTCTACGCTGCTCGCCGCATCCCGGCGAGCAGCATAATCGTGCGCGTGGACCGCATCGAGTTGAAGATCGAGGGCCCGCGCGAGGGAAAGCCGGTCGTCATGCTCCATGGCTGGCCCGACACCTGTCGGCTCTGGAATGCCCAGGTCGAGGCCTTGCGCGAGCGCTATCTCTGCGTGCGCTTCACGCTCCCCGGCTTCGACGCCCCGGGCGCGAAGCGCGCGTACTCGCTAGACGAAATCGTGCAGACGATCGAGAGCGTGGTCGAGCGTTCGTGCCAAGGCCGGCGCGTCACCTTGCTGCTCCACGACTGGGGCTGCTTCTTCGGCTACCAGTTCGCTATGCGACGTCCCGAGCTCGTCGAGCGCGTGATCGGCGTCGACATCGGCGATGCCGGCTCGCGCTATCACCTGGTTGAGATCGGCACGCGCGGCAAGCTCATGATCGTCGCCTATCAATACTGGCTCGCCCTCGCCTGGCGCATCGGCGGAAGCGTCGGCGACGCCATGGCGCGCTGGATGGCGCGCCGCCTGCGCTGCCCCGTCAAGCCCGAGAACATCCACGCCTCGATGGGCTATCCCTACGCCGTGCGCTGGTTTGGCGTTGCCGGCGGACTCCGCCAAGCGAAGACCTTCCATCCCACGACGCCGATGCTCTTCATCTACGGCGAGCGCAAGCCCTTCATGTTCCACTCGCCCGCCTGGGCCGAACGCCTCGCCGCGCAACCGGCAAGCCGCGTCGTCAGATTACCGACCGGCCATTGGGTAATGATCGGCAGGCGCGAGGAGTTCAACCAGGCGGTGCTCGCCTGGCTGAGCGAGACGGACGATAGCCGTCGGAAAAAATGAAAAGCCCGCCGAAGCGGGCTTCTTTTGGCGCAACGCCTTGCTACCGAATCAGCGCTTGCGCCGGCTCAATCCCAGGCCCGCGAGGCCGATGCCGAGAAGCGCAATCGAGGCGGGCTCGGGTACGGTGATCGCAGCGGTCGCTCGATAATCCCGAATCGTGCCGCCGCCCTCCGCAAATTCCACGTACTCGTTTATCACGCCGTTGCCTCCACAGCACCCGATCGGGTTCGTTATATCGCTCGTCGGTTCGTGCGAGAGGATATTGGTACCCAAAGCAGTCGCGTGAGTAAGGTCGAAAGAACCGGCATTGCTGCCTCCGGAACCGGTGAACACCAGCCCCGCGAGGCCGCCCCCGAGGTCGAACACATCGATACCGCTCCTGCTGGTGTCGGTCGTCAGGTCGGCAATACTGAACGTGTGCCCGTTATTGAATGACGCGTCGAAGGTGACGCCTGTCAGAGAATTGAGGGCGAACGTGCCAAACGTCAGGGACCCGTCATAGCTGAACGTTCCCGTGCCGATGATCGTATCGATGGCGTTGTTCCCGCCGAGGTCGTCGTAGACGATGTTGAACGTGACAGCGTTCGCGCACGTTCCCGATAAGGCAAACAAAGCAGCTCCGACGACGAGCCAGGTTTTTTTGATTAGGTTCACGGCTCCCTCCTTTCAATGTTGCGAGTCGGCTTTTCTTACACTTGACGCACATCTCTCACATCATCAAACCCGCAAGCACGTTCCGCACCATTCCAATAAAAGGGCCCTCCGCGGCGACCGCCACTTCAAACTGTAAAGTCCGCCGACAAATTTAGCTCTGCGTCCGAACGTGCGACATCGGGCGTGGATGCGCTCCCCGAGGTCCGCAGCAGCCCGAAGGAACTGGCTTGCCTTCTCGACGATGCGCCCTTTACGCTAACCCTTCCTGAGGAGGGAGTGATGATGGCTCATCGCATCGTCATCGGGATGCTGTACGCGTTAACCGGTCTCACGCCTGCCATCGTTCACGCCGACGCTTGGACGCCGACGAGTAGTTCGACGCCGTTCTTCGGCATCAACACGATGACTGCCGACCCGGGTTGTGTGTCGGTGCCGGCTGATTGCCTGATGTATGCCGGAACGCTGTCGAGCGGCGTTCTCAAGTCCTCGGATCACGGCGCGACTTGGACCTCGGCGAACGATGCGAACATTGCCGCGCAGAACGTGCTCGACATTGCGGTAGATAGCATCCCCGCGACGCATCTGATCTTCGCGGGAACCAATGGAATCGGCGTCTTCAAAGCATCCGAAGGCACCAACGCGTGGGCCGCCGCGAACGGAACAGGGGCGGGAGCGTTGGGTAGCCTGATGGTCCACAGTATTGCAGTCGATAGCGGCGGCAATGTGTGGGTAGGGACCGATTTCGGAGGGTACGTAACCACCGCCGCAGATTCAGGTGCGACAACATGGACTCTATTTACGCCGACAACGGCTCCGATTACCGCCGTTGCCGTTCGGGGAACGCTCGATGTGTATGTGGGAACCGGAACCGGTTCGGTGCTCGTGAGCCACAACGGCGGCACCACTTGGTCGACGATTCTCAACGCCGGATCGTCGATCTCCGCCCTTGAAGTCGACCAAGTCACGGGCGAGCTTTTTGTCGGCACGGCAAGTGGCGATATCTACCGTTCAGCGGGCGGCGTGCTTATGTTGGCCGATGCGACCGGTGGCCTGGTAAATCAATTCGCCTTCGACGCTTCGTTCAGCGACGTCTATGCGACGTCCTTCGGCGTTGGCGTGTTCAAGTCGCTGGACGGCGGTCTGAATTGGTCGAACGTCAGTCAAGGGATAAGCGGCCTCGGTATCGATGGTGTCGTGGTCGACCCCTCAGACCCGCAAATCGTCCTCGCCGGCAGTACTTCTCCCATCGTGCCGGGTAATCCGCAACAAGCAACGATCTTCAGAACGGTGACCGGCGGCGAGGCTGCTGCCACCACCGTGCCGGAGCCTGCCACGCTCGCGCTTCTCGTCATAGGCCTCGCGGGCCTGGGACTCAGGCGCCGCTGCGACGTATGGCACCCCGGACACGAATCGAACGTGCGACCTGCCCCTTAGGAGGGGGCTGCTCTATCCACTGAGCTACCGGGGCCCGAGGAGCGCATTCTAGCTTTCGGCGCGAGCGATCACGGGAGCTCGCAGTGCCATTCCTGCACTACGCCGAGCGGGCCGTCGGCGGAGTCGAGGCGCTCGAAGCCGCGGATCTGGAAGGCGAGGGGCGAGAAACCGACGAGGACGGGCTCGAAGAGCTCGGGGATGGCGGAGCCGGCGGTTGGCGCTTGTGACTGGAAGAGCGTGAGGACGTGGTAGCGCGAGCCCTGGCGGGCGAGGGTGCGCGAGCGGAGATCGCCGACATACGACGGGCCGTTGATGACGCTGCGCCAGGCGCGGCGCCGGCCGCCGTTTCGCAGTAGATAGACCTTGAAGCGCACGAGCTGCGCAAAGGGGTCCATGCTGGACGGATATACAGTGATGGTCAAGCACGCCGGGCGAAACCGCTTATGATTTGCGCCCATGCTCATGCGATGGCTGTGCTTGCTTTCTTGTGTTCTCGCCTCGCGGGCCTGGGCGCAGATGCCGCCGTTCGCCTGGGACGACGGTACGGTGCCGTACGTCAACACGCCGATGGAGGTGGTGGAGCGGATGCTGATCCTCGGCGAGGTGAAGGCGGGCGACCGGGTGATCGACCTCGGCTCGGGCGACGGGCGCATCGTCATCGAGGCGGCGAAGCGCGGCGCCAGCGGCCTCGGCGTGGACCTCGATCCGACGCTGGTGAAGCTCGCGAAGGAGAACGCGGCGAAGGCCGGGGTGGCCGAGCGCGCGCGCTTCGAGGTGCGGGACATCTTCGAGACCGATCTCTCCGGGGCGACGGTGGTGACGATGTACCTGCTGCCGGAGTTCAACGCCAAGCTGCTCGAGCGCTTCCTCAAGCTCAAGCCCGGCACGCGCATCGTCTCGCACGACGGCGGCATCGGCGACTGGCCGCCCGACGAGAGCTGGACACTGCGCACGCCGGAGAAGCCGGTGGGAATCGGCGGCAACTCGCGCATCGACCTGTGGATCGTGCCGCCCAACGTCGCGGGCAACTGGACGAGCGAGCTGCCGCAGCACGGCGGCGCGTGGCGCTTCCACGTCTCGCAGCACTACCAGATGCTGGAAGTGGACGCGCAGACCGGGGGAAGGGAGCTCGTGGTGCGCAACACGCGGCTGCGCGGCGAGGAGCTGAAGCTCGTCGTCACCGGCATGGTGGGCGCGCGGGCCTGGCACCATTACTTCGTCGGCCGCGTCCGCGGCGACGCGATCGACGGCGAGATCACCGTCTCCGACGGCAACCGGGAGATCGTTTATCCATGGCACGCGACTCGCGCCCGATAGAGCTCTTGTCGGTCTTCGACGGCATCGTGCTGATCTGCGGCATGGTGATCGGCGCCGGCATTTTCAAGGCGCCCTCGATCGTCGCCGGCGCCGCCGGCAGCAGCGCCACGTTCTTCGCCGCGTGGATCCTCGGCGGCGCGGTGTCGCTCTGCGGCGCGCTCGTCTATGCCGAGCTCGCCGGGCGCTATCCAGAGACCGGCGGCGAGTACGCGTTCCTCTCGCGCGCCTTCGGCCGCGGCGTCGGCTTCATCTTCGCCTGGTCGCGCATCACGGTCATCCAGACCGGCGCGATCGCCGCGGTGGCGTTCGTCTTCGGCGATTACGCCTCCGAGATGCTGAGCCTCGGCAAGCATGGCAGCGCGATCTACGCGGCGGCCGCCGTGGTCGCGCTCACCGCGCTGAACGTGGCGGGCACGGTCGAGTCGAAGACGCTGCAGCGGGTGATGCAGATCCTGCTCTTCGCCGGGCTGCTCTTCATCGCCGTCGCCGGCTTCCTCGCCCCGCGCGCGGCGGCGCCCGGCGCCGCGGCGGGCGGCGGCGGCGCGTTCGGCCTGGCGATGATCTTCGTGCTGCTCACTTATGGAGGCTGGAACGAGGCCGCCTACCTCGCCGGCGAGCTGGTGAATGCGCGGCGCAACATGCTGCGCGTGCTGGTCGGCGGCATCGTCGCCCTCACCGCTCTCTACCTGCTCGTCAACCTCGGCTACTTCGCGGCGCTCGGGCTCGCCGGCATGAAGGATTCCAAAGCGGTCGCCGCCGACGTGGTGCGGGCGGTCGCCGGCGACAAGGGCGCGATCGTCGTCGCGATCGTCGTCTGCCT
>DASQYN010000109.1:0-12365 GCA_035639215.1 Burkholderiales bacterium | reverse complement strand
ATCGGGCCGGCCGCCGGCGGCGATTCCCTGGTAGAGCGTCCAGAAGCGATCGTCGACGCGCTTCTCGCGCGGATGGGGATGCGGCTTGTCGAAGCGGCCGACGGCGCGCGGCCCGGCGTTGTAGACGGCATAGACGGCGCGCGGCGCGTCGTTCGGCTCGCCGTGCTGCTCGGCGTACGGGATGGCGTAGTCTCTAAGGTAGCGCAGGAGGATCTGCGCGCCGGCACGGATGTTGTACGCGGTGCTCCAGCGCAGCCGCTGCACATCGTAGAAGCCGCGCCACACGCGCTGGTTCACCTGCATGATGCCGACGCTGTTCGCCGCGGAGCGAAGGTAGGCGATCTTGCCGGCCCGGATCACGTACTGGCGCCAGCAGCTTTCGATGAGCGCGGTGGTGGGCACGAGCTCGGCATAGACGCGGTCGTACGGCGCGGCGGGGGCCGAGGCGCGCAGCTCCTGCTTCGAGGACTGCTGAAGCAGGGCCTCGAGCCGCATCTGGTAGACGTCGAGCTCGGCGCGCGTCGGCACCCAGCGATCGAGCGATCGAGCCGGCTCAGCGTCGTCCGCGGCATGCGCGCTGCGGATCACGATGTCCAGCCAGCTCGTCTTGCGCGGCACCACGATCTCCGGCACGTCGAACAGGCTGCGCAATTGCGGATCGACGCCGTCGGCGTAGACGAGCGGGTCGCCCGTGGCCCCCGGAGCGAGCGCGCGGGCGAGCTGGCGCAGCGCGTCCGCCGACGGATGCATGCGCAGGCCCGGCGCGGCGCGGTCGAGCATGACCAGCGCATCGCCCGCGTCGACGAACGCGGCGTAGCGCAGCGGCGAGCCGTTCAGCAGCCCGGCGCGCTGCGCCTCGTCGAGGATCGCGCGCAGCTCGTTCCAGGTGTCGACGAAAAGCGCGCGCAGCGCATCGTCGCCGGCCGGCTCCTCGCCCGAAAGGATGTCGCTCAGGCGGTAGCGGCTGTCGAGCAGCAGCGTGAAGAGCCGCGCGCGGAGGCCGGCGTTCGCGTTGTCGAGCGCGAGCTGCTTGATGCAGTAGACGAGGAACGCGTCCCAGGGCTGCAGCGCCTGGTCCAGCGCGTCGAGCTCGGCGGGCGAGAGCGGCGCGGCCGGCACGCTCGCCGGCGCAGCGAGCCACGCGTCGGGAATGTCGAGGCTGATCGGCAGCACCACGGCGTCGGCGCCGATGCGCGGCTGGCCGAGCGCGAGCTGCTCGAGAACGCGCGCGAGCTCTTCGCGGTACTGCGCCGGCGCGGCGCCGCGCACCACGCCGAGGAGCGCGGCACGAGGCGCGGCGAGGTCATAGCTGAAGCGCTCGAGTTCGGCGTGCACATAGCGCTTGCTCATCTCCCAGATGAAGCCCGCGGCGGGCGAGCCGCCGGCGTCGGTCAACTTGGAGTCGAGGATGCGCAGCCGCAGCCGCCCTTGCGCATCGACGAGCGGCACGAGCGTGAACTGCATCGTGCCGCGCCATGCCGCTGCGTTCTGGCAGATGCCGGCGAGATCGAGCCCGAGCGCGGCCGTTCCAGGCGCGGTGAGCTGCAGAGTCCCGTCGCCAGCTGCCAGCGCCGGGTTGCCGAGCCTGAGATAGCGGCAACGGCCTTCGCGATAGACCATGCCGGTGCCGCGCGTCGAAGCCGCTATCTGCTGAGCGAGCGCGTCACGCACCGCCTCGACCGGCAGGCGAAGCGGAATCTCCAGCCGCGCCGCATTCGCCGCGCCGGCGCAGGCGAGCAGGCAGCACAGCGCAAACGTTCTCGCGCTCGACATCGTCCTCCTACATAGGAGCAACGCGTGTGACTCGTCTATCGCGGGGAATAGGCCAAATAGGGACGGGCCCTATTTTTCTCGTCCCCGGATTTCGGCCGGGTCCGGGCTATGTCCGGCGGTGCGAAGGCTCGCCAGGCGCGCGCCTTCCTGCGCGAGCGCCGCGAACAGGCGCTGCGGGTCCTGCGCGCGCAATTGCAGCGCGCCGAGCTCGCGGCCGTCGGCGACGACGATCTCGGGCTTGCCGGCGTCGATGCCGTCGAGGATCGTTTCGGCGACCGCGGCCGGATCCATCCCGGCGTCGATATTGGCGTCCGAGCGCCCGCGCGCCGAGCCGTCGCCGGTCAGGGCGTTCACGGCGATGGAAGTGCGTACCGAGCCGGGCAGGACGACGCTCACGCCGATGCCGTACGCGGCTTCCACCTCGGCGCGCAGGGAGTCGAAGTAGCCGACGATGGCATGCTTCGCGCCGGAGTAGCCGGTCCTCAGCGGCGAGCCGACCTTGCCCGCCACCGAGCTCACCACGGCGATATGCCCGCTTCGGCGCTCGACCATACGCGGCAGGACGAGCTGGGTCAGCGCTACCGGGGCGAGGTAGTCGATCTCAATCAGCCGCCGGTAGACCTCGAAATCGGTATCGAGCGCGAGGCTGCGCTGCGAGATGCCGGCGTTGTTGACGAGAACGTCGACGCGTCCCTGCCAGTCCCAGGCCTTCTCCACGACCCCGGGCAGCGCCGCGTAGTCGGTGACCTCGAAGGGCAGGACGAGCGCTTGGGTGCCGTCGCCTGTCACGCGCTTCAGCTCCGCCACCCGCCGCCCGGAGGCGATGACCGATGCGCCGCGCCCAGCGGCCGCGCGCACGAGCGCCTCGCCTATTCCCGACGACGCGCCCGTGACCCAGACCACCTTGTCCTCGAACGACATGAGCGCTCCTCTTTCGTGTGCGATGATTAAACACCGGAGGAGGAGATCATGGCCAAGGTTTCGGGGACGAAGTCCGGTCGCCGCAGATTCCTGACGGGCGCGGTGGCCGCTGCTGCGCTCACGCCCGCAGTGGGTCGAACAGCGTCGGACCGGCAAATTCCAAGTGGATCTCGATCCGCACTGCCGCCTTCGAACACGCTTGCGCTGGCGGAGACGGAAATTCCGCCGGCGCTCGCGCAGTCGCGCATCAAGGGCGTTCCCGGCTCCGACTTCATGGTGGACGTCATCAAGTCGGTGGAGATCAAGTACCTGCCGGCGAACTGCGCCTCGAGCTATCGCGCGCTCCACGAGTCGCTGATCGATTACGGCGGCAACAGCATGCCTGAGTTCCTCACCTGCATGCACGAGGAATCGGCGGTCGGCATGGCGCATGGCTACTTCAAGGTCGCCGGAAAGCCGCTGCTGACGCTCTGCCACGGCACGGTCGGGCTGCAGCACGCCTCGATGGGGATCTACAACGCCTACTGCGACCACGTGCCGGTGATCGTCGTCGGCGGCAACGATCTCGACGCGGCGCATCGTCCGCCTGGCGTGCCGACCATCCACTCGGCGCAGGACATCAATGCGCTGGTGCGCGACTTCACCAAGTGGGACGACACGCCGGTGTCGCTGCAGCATTTCGCGCAATCGTTCGTGCGCGCCTACAAGATCGCCATGACGCCGCCCTACGGGCCGGTGATGATCTCGCTTGACGCTGGCCTTCAGCAGGAGCCGATTCACGGCCACGGCGCGGAAGCGCTCTCCATCCCGCGCTATACGCCCACCGCTCCGCCGCAGGGCGACAGCGGCGCGGTGAAGGAGGCGGCGAAGCTGCTCGCCGGTGCGGAGCGGCCGATCATCGTCGTCGACCGCGCCGCGCGCACGCCGAACGGCATGAAGGTGCTC
The DNA here is from genome assembly GCA_035639215.1 of Burkholderiales bacterium. Taxonomy (GTDB): domain Bacteria; phylum Pseudomonadota; class Gammaproteobacteria; order Burkholderiales; family SG8-39; genus SCGC-AG-212-J23. The sequence continues at coordinate 8,726 of DASQYN010000109.1, read as the reverse complement.
GTGCAGCTCGCCGAAGCGCTGCAGGCGCGCGTGGTGGATCAGAACGGGCGCATGAACTTCCCCAAGACCCACTCCCTCAGCGCGCCGCCGAGCGCGATCCCGAGCGGCGACGTGATCCTCGGCCTCGAGCTCACCGACTTCTGGGGCACGGTGAACAGCTACACCGACAACGGGGAGAACGGCATCGGCGTCAACGCCGCGAAGCTCAAGCCCGGCACGCGGCTCATCAGCGTCAGCTCGGCCGAGGTGCCGGCGCGCGCGAACTACCAGAACTTCCAGCGCTTCCAGCCGGTCGACGTGTCGATTGCGGGCGACGCCGAAGCGACGCTGCCGGCGCTCATCGAGGCGGTGAAGGCGGCGATCCCGGATTCGCGCAAGGGCGCGATCCAGAAGCGCGGCGAAGCGGCGAAAAAAGCGCACGAGGAGACGCGCGCTCGCACCAGGCAGGCCGCGGCGCTCGCCTGGGACGCGAGCCCGATCAGCACCGCGCGACTCTCGATGGAGCTCTACAACGCGATCAAGGGCGAGGATTGGTCGCTCGTCGCCTGCGACAACATCAGCAACTGGCCGCAGCGCCTCTGGCCGATGAAGGAGTACCACCACTGGATCGGCCGCTCCGGCGGCTACGGCGTGGGCTACAGCGCGCCCGCGTCGGTCGGCGCTGCGCTCGCGAACCGCGACGCCGGCCGCTTCTCGGTCAGCATCCAGTCCGACGGCGACCTCATGTACGCGCCCGGCGTGCTTTGGACCGCGGCGCGCCACAGGATCCCGCTTCTCGTCGTGATGCACAACAACCGCGGCTATCACCAGGAGCTGATGCACGTGCAGCGCATGGCCAACTTCAGGAACCGCGTCGTCAACACCGGCCGCGACCTCGGCCCGGTCGGCACCAGCATCCAGAACCCGGACATCGAGTACCACAAGCTCGCCGAGTCGATGGGCTGGTGGGCGAAGGGCCCGATCAAGGATCCAGCGCAGCTCGCGCCGGCGCTCAAGGAAGCGGTCGCGGTGGTGAAGTCCGGCCAGCCCGCGTTCCTCAACACCTGGACGCAGCCGCGCTGAGGGCCACGATCATGCGTTTCCTGGTCTCGTTCCTGCTTATCGTCAACACCGCTTTCGCGGCAGACGCCGAGAAGGGCAAGGCGCTCTTCGTCAAGCACGGCTGCTACCAGTGCCACGGCTTCATGGGGCAGGGCGGCATGAACGGCAAGACGCTCGCGCCGAACCCGCTGCCGTTCGAGACGTTCTCCGTGTTCGTGCGCAACACGGACGGGCCGATGCCGCCGTTCCAGAAAGCGATCCTTTCCGACGAGGATCTGGGCGATATCTACGCCTACCTGCGCTCGATCCCGAAGGCGGTCGACTACAAGAGCATCCCGCTGCTCAATCAATAGGGGGAAGCATGGCTATCCGTCTTCCGGGATACCTCGCCGGCCTGCTCTTGCTGGTCGCCTGGCAGCCGCTGTGGGCTCAGCTCGGCACGATCAACCGGGGCGTGCCGCTTCATCGGGGGCCGTCCACGAGCAGCCCGGCGGTCGATCACCTCGCCAGGGGCGAAAGGGTGATGCTCGTAAAGCAAGCGCCGCTTGCCGGTTTTCTTCACGTCAGGACCGAAGACGAGGAGATCGGCTGGGTCTGGCACAAGTACGTCACCCTCTCCGGGTCTCCTCATCCGCTCGGCGAGCCGACGATCCCGGAAGTCACGCTGCCGGCGGATGCCGGCTGCGATAAGAGCCTGTGGAAGCACGTCTACCACCCGCACCGCCTTATCGTGAAGCAAAGCTGCATCGCGGTGACCGGGACGATCGTGGACGCGACGAAGGGCAGGGAGTCGGATGGGGTGCGCCACGAAGCAGATGGCGACACGCACGGCTGGCTCAAGCCGGATCCCGAGTTCGTCAATCTGCTCAATGCAGGAAACGTGAGCGCCGAGGGCGGAAACCTGGTGTTCGAGGTCGTCTGCAGATTCCCGGTGAAGCAGTCGGACGCGAAAACCGCGTGCAGCGGTTACACGAGCCCGATCAAGATCCCGCCGGTCGGCTCGCATGTCCGAATCGTCGGCACTTACGTGCAGGACACGTTCCATGCGCAATGGATGGAGATGCACCCGGTGACGAGCATCGTCGCCACGCCTTGAGCGCTCAGTCGAACTTTTCCTGGCGCAGCCGAGCTACGCAGAAGTCGACGAACGCACGCACGTTCGCCGAGACCGCGCGCGAGCGAGGGTAGACGACGTTCACGGGCAACGGCTCGACCTCGAAATCCTCGAGGACGTAGCGCAGCTGGCGGGCACGCTTCGCGGCCGCGACCATGTAGGAGAGGAACATGCCCAGCCCGTTGCCGTTGATGCACGCCTGGATCGCGCTGTCCGCCTGGTTGCAGACGTAAGCGCTGTCGATGGGTATGGCGATCATTCGGGAGCCGGAGCGGAAGACCCATTCGCTCTTCGGCACGAGACCGGTGAAGCGGATGAGGCGATGCTCGCGCACCTCGGCCGGCGAGCGGGGCGCGCCGTGCTTGCGAAGGTACCCGGGGCTCGCGCACACCACGCGGCGCGCGTAGCCCACCGGGTGCGCGATCAGCGAGGAGTCGGCGAGCGGTCCGATACGCACGCCGACGTCCACCCCTTCCTCCACCAGGTTGACGACGCGGTCCACGAAGAGCAACTCGACATGGACGCGCGGATGGCGCGCCAGGAACTGCGCGAGCATCAGCGCCATGTATCGGCGGCCGAACATGACCGAAGCCGTGACGGCCAGCCTGCCGCTCGGGGCGAGCGCGCGGGAGGCGAGCGCCGCCTCCGCCTGCTGTACCTGCTCGAGGATGCCCTTGCAGCGCTCGTAGTACTGCCGGCCCTCGTCGGTCAGGCTGATGCGGCGCGTCGTGCGGGCGAGCAGGTTCACCCCGACCTGGCGCTCGAGCGCCGAGAGCGTGCGCACCATTGAGGGCAGCGAGGTGTCGCACTCGACCGCGGCGGCGGTCAGGCTGCCCTTCTCGACGATCCGGGTGAAGCGCGTCATGGCGAGCAGCTTGTCCACGGCGGTTCCTCCACTTTGCTGAAGAGTCTACTGCGCGCCGGGCCATTTATTCCGCAATTCGGAGCACGCAACATGGCGCCGACGCGATGGAGACCCGCCATGACCCGAACGGCAGCCGCTCTCGCGGCGCTGATGGCCGGCGCCGCGGGCGCGCAGATGAATAGCCCGTCCCCGGGCGAGGCCGAGGCGAAGATGTTCAGCGCCGGCACCGCTTACGAGAGCTACATGGGGCGCTGGAGCCGGCTGCTCGCGCCGAAGTTCATCGCCTTCACCGGCGTGCGCGAAGGCGACCGCGTGCTCGACGTCGGCACGGGAACCGGGTCGCTCGCCTCGTCGCTCGCCGAGGCGCTGCACTCGGTCGAGGTCGTGGCAATCGACCCCTCGGAGGGATTCATCGGCTTCGCGCAGAAGCGCTCAGGATCGGCGCGGATACGCTTCGAGCGCGGCGATGCGCAGGCGCTGCGCTTCCCCGACGCGAGCTTCGACGCCAGCATGGCGCTGCTCGTCATGAACTTCGTCCCGGATCACCGCAAGGCGGCGGCCGAGATGCGCCGGGTGACGCGTCCCGGAGGCAGGGTCGGCGCCTGCGTCTGGGACTACGACGCCGGGATGCAGTCGCTGCGCATCTTCTGGGACGAGGTCGTGGCGATGGATGCCGCAATGGCGCCGAAGGACGAGCGCAACATGAAGCTCTCGCACGCCGGCGAGTTCGCTTCGCTGTGGAAAGCCACAGGGCTTGCCGACGTCGAGGAAAAGCCGCTCGTCGTCCAGCAGAAGTTCACCTCCTTCGACGACTATTGGGGGCCGTTCCTCACCGGCGCGGGGCCCGGCGGCGCCTATGTAGTCTCGCTTAGCGCTGCGCGCCGTGCCGAGCTTTCGACTCACCTGAAGCGTCGCGTGCTCGGCGATCGCCAGGACGGACCCTTCGTCCTCAACGCAAGCGCGTGGTGCGTGAAGGGACAGGCGCCCAAGGCGAGTCCGTAGTCCTCCGGCGGCACAGCCTTTGCAGCATCCTCCGTATCACTCGACGGAGGGAAACATGACCACACGCATACTCGCGGCGGCCGTCGCTGCGGCTTTCATGGGCCTTTCACCCGTGCTCTATGCGCAGGGCACCGGCACCGGCATCGGCACGGGCTCAGGCAGCGGCATGGGCGCCGGAACCAACGGCGGCCTGGGCACCGGCTCGAGCGCGATCGGCGCGCCGGGTCAGAGCACGTTCGGCAGCGCGCCGAGCATCGGCGGCACCAATAGCTTCGGTAACCCGGACAACCCCGGCAACTCGAGCAGCTTCGGCGGCAGCACGACCCTGCCCGGCGTGGCGCCGAGTCCGACCTTTCCGTCGGAGGGCATGAGCTCGAATCCGTCCGGCTTCGGCGTCGCGCCTACGCCGAACTTCGGCACGACATCGCCGGCGACGCCGGGCTTGAACAGCAACGGGCTGAACGACAACGGCCTTAACAATAACGGCCTGAACACCCCGCCGGGAACGACCAGCCAGTTCGGACGCTAGCTACTGGCTTTCGGCGGTCTTGCTGGGGCAGGGAAACTTGTTCTGCAGGCCGTGCAGCAGCGCGAGCGCGAAGACGCTGAGCGGATACTCGTCCATGCCGGCGTATTGAGACTTGTCGCGCTTGTACTCTTCGAGCGCGATCTTCGCCCAGGCCTTGCCGTCGAGCGTGGTATCGGAGGTCGGGCAGAAGAGCGCCGGCATCCCCGCCGCGCTGTCACGGCTCGCCCAGCGATAGGCGGCCGCCGCGCCGACGAGGTAGGTGATGAACTCGCCCTTGCCGAGGCGCGCCTGCTGCTCGAGGATGCGCGCGGCTTTCTCCAGGTTGCTCGATTGTGCGGAGGCGGCGTTCGTCATCAGCAACGCGACGCTTGCGACTCCGAGTGCTCGCTTTATCGTTCGCTTCATGGGCCTCCCGGTCAGGCGCCACTATGCGCGAAAGCCACCGATCGGCGAAGTGAATTTGCAACTCTCTCTGCGTCGCCGGGCGGCGACAGCGAAGCTTAAGCGGCCGATAATCGGCGCTCGGGAGAAGGAGGGCGATCATGGCATCGTCGCAGGAACCGGCTCTGCTTTCGGGCCTTCGCGTCGTCGAAGCGGCGTCGATGGTCATGGTGCCGTCGGTCGGCGCGATCCTCGCCGACTACGGCGCCGAGGTGATCAAGCTCGAGCCGCTCGAGGGCGACCTCAACCGGCGCGGCCACCAGATTCCCGGCATGCCGCTGCACGATAACGCGTACTGCTTCCTGCCCGACAACCGCGGCAAGAAGAGCCTCGCGATCGACCTTAAGGCGCCGGAGGCGCGGCCGGTGCTGCGCCGGCTCGTCGAGCGCGCCGACGTGTTCCTCACCAATCATCGGCCGAAGTCGCTCGCGACGCTCGGCCTGGGCTGGTCGCAGCTCAAGGCGATCAACCCGCGCGTGATCTACGCGCACGGCACCGGCTTCGGCGACGCGGGGGAGGAGATCGACAAGCCCGGCTTCGACTCGATCAGCTACTGGTCGCGCTCCGGCATCGAGTCGAATCTTTTCCCGCTCGAGGGCTGGCTAGGCTCGTTCGGCTACGGCGCGGGCGACCATCCGAGCGGCCTGGCGCTCCTCTCCGCGGTGCTGATGGCGCTCCTCGCTCGCGAGCGAACCGGCCGCGGCACGCGCGTCTCGGTATCGCTGCTCGCCGCCGGCGCCTGGTCGAACGCGGTCCTCATTCAGGCGAAGCTCCTGGGCGCGAAATTCCAGGAGCGGCTGCCGCGCGACAGGACGCGCAGCTTCACGTCGGTCTACTATCGCGCCGGCGACGGCAAGCTCTTCAAGATGGCCGTCGTCGACACGCAGCGCGACTGGCCGAAGATCTGCCGCGCGCTCGGCCGCCCGGAGCTCGCCGGCGAGCCGCGCTATGCGACGCTCGCGGAGCGCACGAAGGAAGGCCGCATGGGCGAGCTGGTCGCGCTCTGCGACCGCATCTTCGCCACGCAGCCGATCGCCCACTGGCAGCGGCGCCTCGACGAGGCGGACGTGCCTTACTCGGTGGTCGCGAGCTACGACGACGTGGTGGCCGACAGGCAGATGGCGGTTAATAACGTGTTCGTCGAGCTCGACGATCCGCGGCTCGGCCGGGTGCGCACCGTCGACAGTCCGATGCACCTCGAAGCCCATGCGAAAGTGTCGTTCAAAGGCGCGCCGCGCCTCGGCGAGCATACTCGCGCTATCCTCGGCGAGCTCGGTTTCGGCGGGCAGGAGATCGCTTCGCTCGTGTCGCGCCGCGTGGTGGCGGAGCAGGCCGAGCCCGCCGCGCCGATCCCCGGGCCGCAATAGAGAGGAGGAGAGATGCGCAGCGACAAGACGCGCACCGCGTGGCTGCAGACGCTCGAGAAGTTCCGCCACGATTGGGATCGCCCGGCGAATCCGGCGATCTGGTCGCCGTGCCTGGAATCGGCCTCGCGCGACGAGATCGTAGCGATCCAGAGCGAGAAGCTGCGCGCCGTGGCGCCTTTCCTCTACGAGAACAGCCCGTTCTACCGCCGGCGCTTCGAGCGCCTGGGGCTCGTGCCGAGCGACCTGCGCGACGTCGAGGCGCTTTCGGCGAAGTGGCCGGTGGTGGACAAGAGCGAGATGATGGCCGATGCGCTAGAGCACCCACCCTACGGCACGTACACGGCGATGACCGAGGAGCTGTGGGCGGAGCGCGGCTGGATGATGTTCTCCTCGTCGGGCACGAGCGGCGTGCCGCGCGTCTTTCGCTACTCGCACGTGGATCGTGAGCAGTGGGCCTGGGCGAACGCACGCGCCCTGCACGCGATGGGCTTCCGCCGCGGCGACACCGTGTTCATGATGACCGGCTACGGGCCGCATGTCTTCGCCTGGGGCGTGCAGGTGGCGCTCTTCAAAATGGGGCTTCCCACGCTGCCCGGCGGCGGCATGGATGCCAGGGCGCGCGTCGGCATCATCGTGCGCTTTCGCCCGACGATCCTGCTCTGCACGCCTTCCTACGCCCTTCACCTCGCGCGGGTCGCGCAGGAGATGGGCCACGATCCGGCGAAGCTCGGGGTGCGCACCCTCCTGGTCGGCGGCGAGCCCGCGCTGTCCATCGAGCCGACGCGCTCTCGCATAGAGGCGCTATGGGATGCGCGCCTCGTCGAGTTCTACGGCTGCACCGAAGCGGCGCCGCACGTAGGCGGCTACTCGTGCAGCGCGCTTAAGCGCGGCGGGCCGGTCGCCACCCATCTCGCGGAGGACATCCAGATCTGGGAGGCGGTCGACCCGGACACCAAGCAGCCGGTCGCGGCCGGCAAGCGCGGCCTCACCGTGTGCACCAGCCTCAACAGCGAGACCTCGCCGCAGCTTCGCTTCCTGGTCGGCGATTTCGCCCGCTTCGACGAGCGGCCGTGCGAATGCGGACGCACGCACGTGCGCGCGCTCGGTGCCTTCTCCGGGCGCGCTGACGACCTCATCAACCTGCGCGGCGTGAAGATGTATCCCGCGCAAATCGAGGACGCCGTGCGCTCGATCCCGAAGTCCGGCGACGAGTTCGACATCGTGCTCGAGACCGACCCGGCCGGGCTCGACATCATGACCGTCTGCTTCGAGCACCCGGATCACGGCAGCTCGGGCGACGCCTTGCGCAGCCAGCTCGCCGACGAGATTCGCAGCCGCTGCGAGATCCGCGCCGCCGTCGAGGTGGTCGCCCCCGGCACCCTGCCGAAGACCGAGTTCAAGGCGAAGCGCGTCAAGGACCGGCGGCGAAAGAGCTAGCCCCAAGATCGGGGACGGAGCCCAAACCTCGAGATCCGGGACGGAGCCCGAATTCGGGTCTGCTCCCTCCTTATGGCGCCGATTCGCGCGTCTTTCGCTAATTTGGGCGCTGCGTGAGGCTAGTAGTTGTCGCTATAGTCCGCTTCCGACCCCGAAGCGGACATTCGAGCGCAGAATCAGCCTTCCCTCTTACTAGGGCCCCGGTCGCGTTGAGGGCCTTGCTCTGATCGCTGAAACCCTTCGCTAGTGGGCAAAAACTTTTCAACTAGCTCTGCGAAATCCGGTGGTACCGGTTTGCCAATCACAGCCCTGAAACCCCGCCTGAGTAATGAATTGCGGTCTTCCTGATTTGAGAACCGCGTCACCGCCACGATCGGCATACTATCGAAGCTCGAATCGACACGCAGCTTGGACAGCACTTGAATGCCATTCGACGGAGCGTCAATGGCGCACAAGAGCAGATGGGGCCTATGCCGCCGAGCAAGCGCAACGCCATTTTCAGCGTCTGTGGCCACCAATAGCTCATGATTTGTACTAGACAGCGACGCGGTAATTGCTGCGAGATGAGTGTCCTGATGCTCGATGATCAAGATACGGGCGCGCATAACGACCTCGGCTAGGATCCATCGTGCCGAGGCTAGCGCGGCGTTTGATCGGGATCAATTCCGAAAAGTCATGACTTTGATTCGTGTGTGGGGAAAAACCGGACACCAGCTTTCTTAAGATTGTCCGCTCTTAGCCGTGAGCAGACCTAAACTAAGTACCGCTATCGACTGCGGATTCAATGAGTCGACGCAACACAACGATGATAACGCTCGGCTGGAGTTTCAAAGCCGAGGGTTTTTCTGGGTCGCTCGTTGAGCCGTCGCGCGACGGCGTCTAGCTTCGCCTGCGAGTAGACCGAGAGGTCAGTTCCTTTCGGGAAGTACT
>DASQYN010000108.1:0-2718 GCA_035639215.1 Burkholderiales bacterium | reverse complement strand
GAGATCGACAAGCTACGCGATCCGGCGAAGCGCCTAGCGGCTTGGCGACGCCTGATCACCGACACCGTCGAGTCAGTCACGGTCGCGCCCGCGATGACGGCGGATGGGCGCCCTAGTCGCCTCTGGGACCCTCGCCGGATCGACATCAGGTTCCTGGGACAGCATCCATGAGAAAGCCGCCAGCAGCGACTGCTCGCACCTTCCGTCGACACCCGCCGGCCGTACCACACGCACCACTCTGCCCGACCGTCGCCCAGCCGCCCGTCGTCAGCACGACGTCGCCGCCAGCGACTGCTCAGCCGGTGGGGAGCCCCAGCGACGTGCGCTTGCAAGCCGCCGCGAATCGGGCCGCCAGCAAGCACTTCGACGATCCTCGCAACCGCGGCAAAGCAGGGCTTCGGACTGGTCGACGACGGCGGCGGACGGCCGACGACGCGGCCGGGCCTCGCAACTGGCGACGAGCAGGACTTCCGCCGCCTGTTCGGTGGAGTCCTGCTTCGATGTACCGGGCGCTTCACGCTGCTGCCTCCGTTGGACCCCTGTGCCAAACGTCGGGCAGCTAGACCGTCCGCAGCACGGCTTGGATAAGCCGGACTCGGCGGACCAAAGCAACCAACCTCGTTGACAACCTCGCCCACAGGCTCTGCGGCCGCGAGTTCCTCGAGGCGATCGTCGATCGCCGGCTGCCACCTCGGCCGATCGCAAGGCTGATCGGCGCCCAACTCGTCTCGGTCGGCGACGGCGAGGCGCTGTTCCGCTGCACGCCGGGCGAATCGACCGACAACCCGATCAGGATGGTGCACGGCGGGCTGCTGTGCACGCTGCTCGATTTCGCCGCCGGCTGCGCCGTGCACACCCGTCTCCCAGCCGGCGCGGGCTACGGCACGATCGAGATCAAGGTCAGCTTCCTCGAACCGCTGTACGCCGATGCCGGCGAGATCGAAGTCTGCGCCTCGGACGCCGTCGTCGCGCCAGGATCTTGCCCAGGTGTGATCCCCGGACCGCGCGCCCAGGCCCGTGACCACCGGATCGGGCACCCCGGGGGTTCGACCCGGGTTCCTCCCGGGCGCGACCGGCAAACGCGGAGATCATGCTCCATAGCCTCAAGGAGGAGCGCAGAACCGTGAGCGAGCACACGCCATTCATCGACTTCGAGAAATCGATTGAACGAAAGGAACGACCCATGTCCAGCACCGACACATCCAACGGCACACCGATCAGCGGCGCTGTCGCACTCGTCACCGGCGGCAACCGCGGCTTCGGCCGCGCACTCGTCGACGAACTGCTCGAACGCGGAGCCGCCAAGGTGTACGCCACCTCGCGCTCAGCGCAACCGCAACGCGACGACGACCGGATCGTTCCACTGATCCTCGACGTCACCGACGACACCTCCGTGGCCGCAGCAGCACAGACGGCGACCGACGTCTCGATCCTCGTCAACAACGCCGGCATCAACCTGCACACGCCGGTAGTCGAGGCGCCACTGTCCGACATCCGCGACGAACTCGAGACCAACCTGTTCGGGATCCTCCGCGTCGCGCGGGCCTTCGCGCCGGTGCTCGCGGGGCAACCCCGAAGCTCGATGGTCAACGTGCTCTCGGGACTGTCGTGGGTCTCGTTCGGCCGCGGCTATGAGATCTCCAAGTCGGCGGGATGGTCCGCGACGGACGCGCTTCGCCTCGCACTTCGTGACCAGGGCACGATCGTGACCGCCCTGCACGTCGGCTACATGGACACCGACATGACAGCCAAGCTCGACGTCCCCAAAGCCGACCCGCGAGATGTCGCGGTCCAGGTCGCCGACGCAATCCTCGCCGGCGACTTCGAGGTCGTCGCCGACGACCTCACCCGCTTGGCGAAGTCGAGGCTCTCAGACGACGTCACTGCTCGATACGTGCCACCGTTCCCGCAGGTCGCTGCCGCATTAGCTGCGTAGATACGGGCACTCACAGCGGCGATGGCTGGCCGGTCCTTGACACGACCTGCTACGCCGGCAAGCCGAGCGTGTACGAGATCGGGCGCACGCCTCGGCGTCACAAACCAGCAGGATGTTGCTCGTGATTCTGCGTGGCGCCGAGGCCTGGGCTCCAGACGAGGCGACCAGAAAACACAGCGGTCGTCCCTCGAGGCGGTCGCGTGCTCGTGCAGTTCGCCGACGGCTCGACGGGCTTGCATGACGCCGATACGCGGCCACCGAGGGCCGTTGCCAACGTCGGCACCGAGCTCGCCGAGTTACTCGTCATCACCGCAATCTGATCCGGCAGCCCACGTTTGTCGCCCAGAAACGCGTCACCGAGGTGCGAGACCCTGACCTGCTTTGGCAACGCGTCGGTAGTCCGAGTGCGGCCAGCACCTTCCCTGGTTAGCGCGGATCTCGAGCATCTCCGGGCCGTCGAGGCGGGCGAGATGCGCAGGGCCGAGCTCAGAGACGCGCGTACCGCGCAAACCAGGTGCATGGGCTGCGTGGCCGAGATGCGCGTGCTGGCATGGAAGCGAGTCTCCGCGCCGGCGCGACCTAGCAGCAGAGGTTTGAGCGCTCGCTGCTGCTCAGCCAGAAACGAGCAGTCGGACGTGATCGGTGCTCGTAGCCCTAAGCGGAAGTCGACCCAAACTGTCGCGTGAGGGAGCATTGGCGTTGCATCGCAGCTCGATCGCGGAGATACTCGACCCATGAACGACACCGCTTCGCTCCTGGATGCTTCGTTTCTCGATGAATTT
>DASQYN010000107.1:0-13414 GCA_035639215.1 Burkholderiales bacterium | reverse complement strand
TCGTTCGCCAGGTGGTAGTAGTACGTGTCGCAGGACTCGGTGAGCGACTTGTACAGGTCGACGACGCCATGGCCGCCCTTCTTGTCGTCGCGGAAACGTCGCCCGCCGAAATCGAAGTAGCCGGGGTCGAACAGGCTGGAGCTCGGCTTTCGCTTGCCGGTTTCCAGCGCCGCGAGCGCGAGGAAGGGCTTGAACGTCGAGCCGGGCGGGTACATGCCGGAGATCGCCCGGTTGTTGAGCGGCTTGTCGATCGAGCCGTTCAGCTCGGCCCAGTACTGCGGATCGATTCCGTCGACGAAGAGGTTCGGATCGAAGCCGGGCTTGGAGACCATCGCCAGCACGCCGCCGGTGCTCGGGTCGATGGCGACCAGCGCGCCGCGCCGCGCACCGAACGCCACCTCGGCGACCTGCTGCAGGCGCATGTCGAGGGTGAGGGTGATGTTGTTGCCGGGCTGCGACGGCGTGCGCGAAAGGGTGCGGATGCCGCGGCCGGCAGCGTCGATCTCGACCTGCTCGAAGCCGGTGGTGCCGTGCAGCTCCTGCTCGTAGGTGGCTTCGACGCCCGCCTTGCCGATGAAGTCCGTGCCGCGGTAGTTCGCCGCAAGGTCCTCTTCCTCCAGGTGCTGCTGGTCCTCCTCGTTGATGCGGCCCATGTAGCCGATGACGTGCGAGGCGACGTCGCCGAAGGGGTACTGGCGGAACAGCCTGGCGCGGATTTCGACGCCCTCGAAGCGGTAGCGGTTCACGGCGAATCTCGCCACTTCCTCGTCGGAGAGCCGGCTGCGGATCGGCAGGCTCTCGGCGTTGCGCGTCTCAGCGAGCAGCTTCTTGAAGCGCAGCCGGTCGCGCGGCTGGATGTCGACCAGCTCGGAGAGGGCATCGATCGTCTGCTCCATGTTCTTCACCCGGCTCGGGAAGATTTCCAGCGTGTAGCCGGAGTAGTTCCGTGCGATGACCACGCCGTTGCGGTCGAGAATCAGGCCGCGGTTCGGCGTCACCGGCACGATGGAGATGCGGTTCTCCTCGGCCTTCGCCTGATAGATATCGTGCTGGATGATCTGCAGGTACAAGAAGCGCGCGGCGAGCAGCCCGAAGGCGATCAGCACCGCTACGCCGGCGACGCCGATCCGCAGCTGGAACTGCTGCAGCTCCTGCTCGGAATTGCGGATTTCCCTGAGGCCGCGCATCGTCGCTCGTCCGCTATATGGCCGGCTCGCGCTCGGCGCGCCGCTGTCGCAGGAGGAGCAGCCAGCTCGCCGTGGGCCAGAGCGCCGCGCCGAGCAACGGCCCGACGAACAGCGTCCAGCCCGGGAAGCCGTCACCCGCGGCGAGGCGCACGACGAGCTGCGCGGCCTGCGCCATGACGAGGATCAGCGCGACGTGCAGGGACTGCAGCGCCGGCCCGAACCAGAGGATGCGGCGCGACAGCCAGATCGACACGAAGGCGAGCAGGGAATAGGCGAGCGCGTGCTCGCCGAGCAGCACGCCGTTGCCCGCGTCAGCGACCAGCCCCAGCGCCCAGGCGACGCCCAGGCCGACCAGCCGCGGCTGGCGGACGCACCAGAAGACGAGCACCAGCGCGACGAAGTCCGGCACGGGACGCAGGTCCGGCCACGGCAGGAAATCGAGCAGCAGGGCGCCGACGAACGAGGCGACGACCGTGCTCAGCCGCACCGGCAGAAGGATCTGCGAGCTGGCAGAGATCATTCGACTGGCCTCTCCGGCGCCTTTTCCTTGGCTTCCTTCGCGCGTCCGCGGCGCGACTTTTCCGGCCGGCCTTTGCCCGGCTGCGCCTCTTCGGGCCGCGGCGGAAGCCGCGCCTCGTTGCCGAGCACAAGCACGTAGCGTCCGCGGTCCACGCCGGCCGCCGGCTGGCACAGCACGCGCGCGAAGCTGTGCTCCGCGTCGCGCTCGATCGCCACCACGCTTGCCACGGCGAGACCCGCCGGGTAGGTGCCGTCGATGCCGGAAGTGACGAGCTGGTCGCCTTTCTCGATCTCCACGTTGGCGCCGACATAGCGCAGCTCGAGCATCCCGGAGGTGCCGCCGCCGAAGGCGATGGCACGCAGCCCGTTCCTCACCACCTCGACCGGAATCGCCTGGTCCGGATTGGTGAGCAGCGTCACTTCAGAGAGCAGCGGATGCACGCGCGTGACCTGGCCGATCACGCCGGCTTGGTCGGCGACCGGGCTGCCGGGGAGCACGCCCTGCGTGGCGCCGCGGTCGATGAAGATTTTGTGCGCATAGGGATCGCGCGCCGAATAGATCACCTCGGCGGCGATGGACTGCACCGGCAGGCGCTCCGCCGAGCCGATCAGCCGGCGCAACTCGGCGAGCTCCGCCTCCGCGGCGGCATAGCGCTGCGCGTTCTCCGCATTGGCCAGCGCCTGCGTGCGCAGCGCCGCGTTTTCCTGCACGAGACGCGCCTGCGTCGACACGTATTCGCCGATGGCGGAGGCCAGGTCGACCGGCGCCGTCGCGACGCGCTGCAGCGGATAGGCGGCGAGCGCCAGCCAGCCGCGCAGGCCCTCGGCGTAACGGAAGCGGGCATCGACCACGAGCAGCGCAAGGGAGAGCGAAGCGAAGAAGAACAGCCGGACCAGCGGCGCCGGCCCGCGCTTGAAGAAGGGCGGGGGGGTCTGGTCCACCCCCAGGGTCTTAATCGTTGGTGAAGATCGGGCCGAAGTGCTCCATCTTCTCGAGCGCCTTGCCCGAGCCGCGGACCACGCAGGTGAGCGGATCGTCGGCGACGATGACCGGAAGGCCCGTCTCCTCCATCAGCAGCCGGTCGAGATCGCGAAGCAAAGCGCCGCCGCCGGTGAGCACCATGCCTTTCTCGGCGATGTCGGCGCCGAGCTCGGGCGGCGTCTGCTCGAGCGCCGACTTGACCGCCGAGACGATCTGGTTGAGGGGCTCGGTCAGCGCCTCGAGGATTTCGTTCGACGAGATGGTGAAGCTGCGCGGAATGCCTTCCGCGAGGTTGCGGCCCTTCACTTCCATCTCGCGCACCTCCGAGCCGGGAAAGGCCGATCCGATCTCCTTTTTGATCAGCTCGGCGGTGGTCTCGCCGATCAGCATGCCGTAGTTGCGGCGGATGTAGTTGATGATTGCCTCGTCGAACTTGTCGCCGCCGACGCGCACCGAGCCCGAATAGACCATGCCGCCGAGGGAAATCACGCCGACTTCCGTGGTGCCGCCGCCGATGTCGACCACCATGGAGCCGGTCGCATCGGCGACCGGCAGGTCGGCGCCGATCGCCGCGGCCATCGGCTCTTCGATCAGGTACACCTGCCCGGCGCCGGCGCCGATCGCGCTTTCGCGAATCGCCCGCCGCTCGACCTGCGTCGAGCCGCACGGTACGCAGATGATGATGCGCGGGCTGGGCGAGAAGAGCTTGTTGTCGTGCACCTTCTTGATGAACTGCTTGAGCATCTGCTCGGTAACCGTGAAATCGGCGATCACGCCGTCCTTCATCGGCCGGATGGCGATGATGTTGCCCGGCGTCTTGCCGAGCATCTGCTTCGCCTCCTTGCCCACCGCCTGGATGGTTTTCTTCCCGTTCGGGCCGGCTTCCTGCCGGATGGCAACGACCGAAGGCTCGTCGAGCACGATGCCTTTGCCCCGCACGTAGATCAGCGTGTTCGCCGTGCCAAGGTCGATGGCAAGGTCGTTCGAGAAGTAGCTGCGCAGGAAGCCAAGCATGGGCAAGATTCGAGCCTTTGAACTTTGAGTTTTCCGCTTTTTCGTTACGATCCCGGGCCTTAGCGTGTGGCCCGGGCCGCGATGCAAATGGCCGCTATGATACGCTAAGCACGCTGCGGGAGATGAGGTAATCGTCCCGCTCCCCTAGTCCGAATGTCGCTCTCTCCCGACGACGTAACGCGCCTCGCCCGACTTGCCCGGATCGCCGTCGCTGCCGACGAATCGGCCGAGGTGCTGGCGCGCCTGAACCGCGTGCTCGAGCTCGTCGAGGAGATGAGGGCCGTCGATACGGCCGGCATCGAGCCGATGGCGCACGCGCTCGATGCCTATCTCTCCGCCGGTCAGCGGTTACGCGCAGACGAAGTCACCGAGCCCGACCGGCGCGAGCTCTACCAGTCGGTGGCGCCGGCGGCGGAGAAGGGCCTCTACCTCGTTCCCAAGGTCATTGAGTAGCCCTCTCAACTCCACGCTGACGGAGTTGGCGGTAGCGCTTGCCAAACGGCAGCTTTCGTCGCTCGAGCTGACGCGCGCCTGCCTGGAGCGCATAGGCCGCCTGAACGGCGAGCTTAATGCCTTCATCACCGTCGACGAGGCGCGCGCCCTCACCGATGCGCGGCGGGCCGACGAAGCCCTGCGCCGGGGCGAGGGCGGCCCCCTCACCGGCATCCCGATCGCCCACAAAGACATTCTCTGCACCCGGGGCATGCGCACGACCTGCGGCTCCCGCATGCTCGCGGATTACGTGAGCCCCTACGACGCTCACGTCGTCGAGCGGCTCGCCGAGGCGGGAACGGTGCTCCTCGGGAAGTGCAATCTCGACGAATTCGCGATGGGCTCGTCCAACGAGAACTCGTATTTCGGGCCGGTGCGCAACCCTTGGGGTCGCACCCGGGTCCCCGGCGGCTCTTCGGGCGGCTCGGCAGCGGCCGTCGCCGCCCGCATGGTGCCGGCGGCGACCGGCACCGATACCGGTGGCTCGGTTCGCCAGCCGGCCGCCTACTGCGGCGTGAGCGGCCTGAAGCCGACTTACGGCTCGGTATCCCGCTACGGCCTGGTGGCGTTCGCCTCGTCGCTCGATCAGGCGGGCCCGCTCGCCAAGAGCGCCGCGGACCTCGCGCTGCTGATGAATGCCATGGCCGGCTTCGACCCGCGCGATTCGACGAGCGTCGAGCGGCCGAGGGAGGATTACACGCGCAGCCTCGATCAGCCGATCCGCGGATTGAGAATCGGGCTGCCGGCGCAGTACTTCGGCGCAGGCATCGCGCCCGGCGTGCGTCGCGCCGTCGAGGACGCGGTGCGCTGGTTCGAGCAGGAAGGCGCCCGGCTGGTTCGGCTCGAGCTGCCGAACGCGCGGCTCGGCATCCCGGTGTACTACGTCATCGCGCCCGCGGAGGCCTCCTCCAACCTCGCCCGCTTCGACGGCGTGCGCTACGGCTACCGGGCGAGCGGCTACACCGACCTCACCGACATGTATGAGCGCACCCGCGCCGAAGGCTTCGGCGCCGAAGTGAAGCGGCGCATACTCGTTGGCGCGTATGTCCTCTCGCACGGCTACTACGATGCCTACTATCTACAGGCCCAGAAGGTGCGCCGCCTGATCGCCGGCGATTTCGCCGCCGCGTTCGAGCAGTGCGACATCGTCGCCGGGCCCACCGCGCCGAGCACGGCGTTCGAGATCGGCGCCAACGCGGCCGATCCCGTGCAGATGTACCTGAACGATATCTTCACCGTAGCGGCTCCGCTTGCCGGAGTGCCGGCGCTGTCGGTGCCTTGCGGCTTCGACGCGCAGGGGCTGCCGGTCGGACTCCAGCTCACCGGCAACTACTTTGCCGAGGCGCGCCTGCTCGCCGCAGCGCATAGCTACCAGCAGGCGACCGACTGGCACCTGCGCGTACCCGACGCGACTCCGCTATGAGGCGAGCGCTCTTCGCGCTCGCCGTCGTTTCCCTTGCCGTGGCGGCGCACGAGGAGGGCGGCACCCGGGAGCTGGTCGGCCAGGTCGGCAGCCGCGCGGCCGTGCTGACGCTCCATTCGACCCGCAATCCCGACGCGAGCTGGCGCCTCGCCGGCGAGTATGTCCTGCTGCCGACGCAGGAGCGCCGCTTTGTCGAAGGGGAGTCGAGCCCGGAGATCGGCGTCACCACCCTGCGCGAGGGCAGCACGCCCATCCTCTTCGGCCACCCGTCGAGCGGCGAGCTGCGCGGCTTGTGGCGCGACGGCAGCTTTCGCGGCACGCGCTATGCGCCCGGCGGCCAGGAGCGGGAGCGCTTCTCCTTCTCGGAGGAGTTCCCCTCGCTCGCCGGCTACAGCGGCACGGCGCGCTGCAATGCGCGCGACGGCGCCTATGCCTCGCAACTCGCCTTCGCCGTGGAGGCGGGCGCCGTCCGGTCCTTCGAATGGAGCGCGCAGGTCGACGCGGGCGGCCAGTCGTGCCGGCTCGCGAACCTGGTGCAGCAGCCGATGCAGGGCGGCCTGCAACTCGCCTCGGGCGGCTGCCGTGTGACGCTGCGCGACCTGGGCGAAAGCCTGCGCGTTGCCGCGGAAAACTGCGCCGCCCAGTGCGCGATCCCCGGGGGGCTGCAGGCGGTGCTCGTGGACCGGCGAGGCAACTGCGAGCTTTTCCGTCCGCAGGCGAGGCAGCCGTGACCTGGGAGATCGTGGTCGGCATCGAGACGCATGCCCAGCTGCTCACCAAGAGCAAGATTTTCTCGGGCGCGGCGACCGCCTTCGGCGCGGCGCCCAATACGCAGGCCTCGGCGGTCGACATCGCGCTTCCCGGCGTGCTGCCGGCGCTGAACCGCGCGGCGCTCGAGCATGCGATCCGCTTCGGCCTGGCGGTCGGCGCAAAGATCAGCCGCCGCTCGGTGTTCGCGCGGAAGAACTACTTCTATCCCGACCTGCCGAAGGGCTATCAGATCAGCCAGTACGAGGCGCCGATCGTCCAAGGCGGCTCGCTGAAGATTCGCGCCGGCGCGAGCGAGAAAGAGATCCGGCTGACGCGCGCGCATCTCGAAGAGGACGCGGGCAAGTCGCTGCACCAGGACTTTCATGGCATGACCGGCATCGACCTCAACCGCGCCGGCACGCCCCTCCTCGAGATCGTCTCGGAGCCAGACCTGCGCGGGGCGGAGGAAGCGGTCGCCTACGCGCGCGCGTTGCATGCGCTCGTCGTCTGGATCGGCATCTGCGACGGCAACATGGAGGAAGGGTCCTTCCGCTGCGATGCCAACGTGTCGGTCAGGAAAACGGGCGACCCGGGCCTCGGCACGCGCTGCGAGATCAAGAACCTGAACTCATTCCGCTTCATGGAGCGAGCCATCGAGTTCGAGGCGCGCCGTCAGATCGAGGTTCTCGAGGACGGCGGACGCATCGAACAGGAAACGCGCCTCTACGACCCGGAGCGCGAAGAGACGCGTGCCATGCGCAGCAAGGAAGACGCGCAGGACTACCGCTATTTCCCCGACCCGGACCTGCTGCCGCTTGTCGTCGCCGAAGAGACGATCGAGCGCATCCGCGCCGCGATGCCCGAGCTTCCGGAGGCGCGCCGCAGCCGGTTCATCCGCGACTACGGCCTGCCGACCTACGACGCGGTGCTCCTTACCGCCAGCCGCGCGGCCGCCGATTACTTCGAGGCCATGGTCAAGGCCTCCGGCGTCGAGCCCAAGCTGTGCGCCAATTGGCAGACCGGCGCCCTCAACGCGTCGCTCAACGAAGCCGGCCTCGAGATCGCCGCGTCGCGGGTCGCCGCCGAGTCGCTCGCGCGGCTGCTGAAGCGCATCGCCGACGGCACCCTCAGCGGCAAGATGGCGAAGGAGGTCTTCGATGCCATGTGGGCAGGCGAGGGCGACGCCGAGACCATCATCGAAAGCCGCGGCCTGCGGCAGATCAGCGACGCCGGCGCGATCGAAAAAGTGGTCGACGAAGTGCTCGCGGCGAACGCGAGACAGGTCGCCGACTACCGCGCCGGCAAGGAGAAGGCCTTCAATGCGCTCGTCGGGCAGGTGATGAAGGCGACGCGCGGCAAGGCCAATCCCGCACAGGTCAACGAGATCCTGAAGCGCAAGCTCGGCTAGCTAGCCGCCGGCACGGTTGCCGGTGAGCTGGCGGTAGCGCTTCCTGTCCTCGTCGTAGCGCGCGTTGATGTGCTCGACGTCCTTCTTCTTCACGGCGAGGAGCTCCTCGTTCGCCTTGAGCTCGATGTCGACGCTCTGGACGTCCTCGCTCAGCTTCGCCGGCGCTTGCTTGCCATCCTTGTAGAACTCGAGCTCTTTCTCATAGCCGGCGCGTCGCTTGTGGATCGCCTCGATGCGCGACGCCACGTCGCGGACGGCTTTCTCGTTTTCGGCGAGCGCGCGATGGCGCGCGTCTTCGATATCGCGCTCGCTGGTGTACGTGGCCAGCAGCGCGCGGTTGCGGCGCTCGGTCTCCCGGTTCGCCGCTTCCTGCTCGCGCTTCTTCTCGAGCGTGGCTTCCTTCTCCTCGCGCGCCTTTTCGTCGGCCTCCGGATCGATGCGCCGAACCACCATCCCCTGGCCGTTCAGCTGCTCTACGGGACGGCCGATGCACTGGCGCGGGATGGTGGAGGAGTAGTACTTCTTGCCGTCTTTGGCGGTGCAGCGGTAGGTAGGCGCCTGCTGCGCGGCGGCGGAGGTAGCGAGCAGCGCCGCGCTCCCCAGCGCAGCTATTCTTATGAGAAACATCGGCATCCTCCCAAGATGCGAATGGCCGATTCTACCCCCCGTCGTGGTGGCGCCGCGCTGATAGAATTCGCGCCGCCATGCACTTTGCCGACAAGGCCGTGATCGCCGAGGTCACGGCGCGCATGCTGCTCGAAGTCAAGGCGGTGCTGTTCTTCCAGGACAAGCCGTTCATTTTCACGTCCGGCTGGGCGAGTCCGGTCTACATCGACTGTCGCAAGCTCATCTTTTATCCGCGCATCCGCAGCCAGCTTGTGGATTTTGCCGCGGCTACGCTCGCGCGCGACGCCGGCTTTGAGCAGTTCGACGTGGTCGCCGGCGGCGAGACCGCCGGAATCCCCTATGCGGCCTGGATCGCCGACCGCCTCGGGCTGCCGATGCAATACGTGCGCAAGAAGCCGAAGGGCTTCGGCCGCAACGCGCAGATCGAGGGCGATATCCGCGAAGGCGCGCGCACTCTGCTCGTGGAGGATCTCACGACCGACGGCCGGTCGAAGATCAATTTCTGCAAGGCGCTGCGCGATGCCGGCGCGCTCGTCGAGCACGTGTTCGTCAACTTCTATTACGACATCTTTCCCGAGGCGAAGCAGACCCTCGCCGACCTCGGCGTGCGGCTGCACTACCTCGCGACGTGGTGGGACGTGCTCGAGGTGGTGAAGAAGGGCGGCTACCTCGCCGCCGGGCAGGTCGGCGAGGTGGAGAAATTTCTGCACTCGCCGGCCGAATGGTCGGCGGCGCATGGCGGCGTCGCCAGCTTTCCGAGCGGTTGAGAGTCGTAACGCTCAACGTCAACGGCGTGCGCGCGGCCGCCCGCAAGGGCCTGTTCCGCTGGCTCTCGGCGCAGCGCGCCGACGTCGTCTGCCTGCAGGAGATGAAGTGCCACGAGGCCGACCTCGACGCGAGGCTGCACGGCCTGAAGGCCTTCTCGTCCTGCTATGCCTTCGCCCAGAAGCGCGGCTACAGCGGCGTCGCGCTGCTCTCGCGCCGCCTGCCCGACGAGGTGAAGCAGGGCTTCGCGAGCCGCGAGTTCGATGCCGAAGGACGCTACGTAGAGGCGCGTTTCGGCAGCCTGTGGGTGATCTCGGTGTACCTGCCCTCAGGTTCGGCGGGCGCGCACCGCCAAGCGTCGAAGTTCCGGTTTCTCAAGGCCTTCATCCGCCATCTGCGCGCCCTCAAGGAGAGAGGGCACGAGGTGATCCTGTGCGGCGACTGGAACATCGCGCACCAGGAGATCGACCTGCGCAACTGGAAGTCGAACCAGAAGAACTCGGGGTTCCTGCCGGAGGAGCGCGCCTGGCTCTCCAAGGTGTTCGACGAGCTGGGCTACGTCGACGTGTTCCGCCGGCTGAACGACCGGGCGGAACAATATACCTGGTGGTCGAATCGCGGCCAGGCGTGGAAGAAGAACGTCGGCTGGCGCATCGACTACCAGATCGCCACGCCCGGCGTAGCGGCAAGGGCCGTCCGGGAGTCGATCTACAAGACGCGGCGCTTCTCCGACCATGCGCCGCTCACGATCGACTATGACTACCCGTTCTGACGGGCTGAAGGCGTATCTCGAGCGAGGCCCGCTGGCCGCCCTCTTCCTCGGCATCTCCTCGGGCTTCGCCTTCTCCATGATCGGCGCGACGCTCACCACGCGTCTCGCCCAGCACGGCATCAGCAAGGGTGCGGTCACCGCTTTCGCGCTCACCTTCCTTGCCTACAACTTCAAGTTCCTTTGGGCGCCGCTCGTCGACAACGTGCGCCTGCCGCTGCTCGCGCGCTTCGGGCAACGGCGCAGCTGGCTTTGGCTCGTCGGCGCGCTCGTCATGGCAGCGGTCGCGCTGCTCGGGCTCGCCGACCCGGGCGAGCTCACCCTCGTGGCGGCCGCGGCCATCGCGGTGGGCTTCGCCGGCGCGACCTTCGACATCGTCATCGACGCCTATCGCATCGAGCTGCTTGAGCCGCGGCAGCTCGGGGTCGGCTCGGGCATGTCGCAGTACGGCTGGCGCATCGGCGCCGCGGCGGCGGGCGGCCTCGCCCTCGTGCTCGCCAACCGCTCCGGCTGGACCGCCGCCTATGTCGCTTGCGCCGCCTTCGCGCTGCCCGCCATGCTGGTCGGCGTGGTGATGGGCGAGCCGAAGCGCCATCGCGAGCCGGCAAAGCCCCGCGGGGTGCTGGAAGCGATCGTCGCCTACTTTCGTCCGCTCCTCGAGTTCGTCGGCCGGCAGGGCGCCCTGGTCGTGCTCGCCTTCGTGCTCATCCACAAGATCGGCGACACGCTCGCCAACCTGTCGCTGCGGCTGCTTTTCCAGGACCTCGGCTTCAGCAACGACGAGGTCGCCTTCTACGACGTCGGCGTGGGCTTCGCCGCGCTTCTCGCCGGCGTTTTCGTCGGCGGGGTTCTCTACGCGCGGCTCGGAATGAAGCGCTCGGTGCTCCTCAGCTTGGTGCTCATGGCGGTCTCGAACTTCAGCTTCGCCGCCCTTGCTGCCGTCGGGCACAGCAACGCCGGCATGGCGGCGGCCGTCGGCTTCGAGAACTTCGCCAGCGGCATCGGCGGCGTCACCGTGGTCGCCTACCTCTCCGCCCTCTGCAACCTGCGCTTCACCGCCAGCCAGTATGCGCTGCTCTCGGCGCTCGCCAGCATCGCCGGGAGGGTGCTCACCGGCACGACGGCCGGATCGCTGATCGAAGCGGTCGGCTACGTCGACTTCTACCTGCTCACCACGCTCGTCGCCCTGCCGGGCGTGCTGCTCTTCTGGTTCATGGTTCGCTCGGGGCTCGCCGACGTATCGATCGGCTCGGCAGGAAAAGAGGAGGGCTAGCGCACCTCACGAGCGACGGCGCGCCTTCACGACATACTGCGCGCCGAGGAAGCGCGCGAGGAACCATCGCGCCATGGGATGGAGGGCCCGGTTGACCGAATCGGAGAGCTCGGGCCTGAGCTCCTTCAGCGGGAAGAAGATGAAGTTGCAGGCGGCGCTGTCGACCTTGCGCAGCCCCGCCTGCTCGAGCTCGCGGTCGAGCGCCCAGGGCACGCACGGGTTGTGCTCGAACGGACGTGGCAGCGCGCGTCCACGCAGGCGGCGCACCCCGCGGCGCAGCGCTTCATGGGCCGCGCGCGCGACGTGGTAGCTGCTCGCGCGGTTGGGCACCGTGAACACCGCCACGCCGCCCGGCCGCAGGACGCGCGCCGTGGAGCGCAGCGCCGCGGCGTAGGCGGGCAGGTACTCGAGCACGCCCATTGCCAGCACCGCATCGAAGAAGCCGTCGGGGAATTCCAGGCGCTCGAAGTCGCCGAGCGAAAAATGGCAGCGCGTCCCGAGAGGATGACCTGCCATCCGCTGGCGTGCGCGGCGGATCATCTCGCCCGAGACGTCGACGCCGTGGACCTCCAAGCCCATGGCGGCGAGCTCGGGCGCCATCACCGCAGGGCCGCAGCCCACTTCGAGGATGCGCCCGCGCGCCGCCGCGAGCATATCGATCACGAGGCGCTTCTGCGCGATGAAGGAGAACTGGCGCTCGCGGGTGCGCACGTATTCCAGGGCGAGCGAATCGAACAACGCTTCGACCTGAGCTTTGGCGTTCGCTGCGGTGAGCGGCGCTTCGGGCATCGGCGAATTTTGCGCTGGCCCGCCCCACCGGCAAGGCGGCGGCCGGCATGCGCCGGCCGGACTATGCCGAGCAGCGGTAGACGGCGACGCTGCCGAGAAGGTTCGGCAGCCAGGTGACGGGCCGGCCGCCATGCAGGGCCAACCGCTCGCGGATGCGGATGGCCAGTCGCCGGCACAGATCCTCGAAGTCCCGGATCGTGCAGTGATGCACGTTCGGCGTCTCGTACCACTGGTAGGGCAGGGTCTGCGACACCGGCATACGCCCGAAGGCGACCTGCAGGCGGGCGCTCCAGTGGCCGAAGTTGGGAAAGCTGACGATCGCTTCGCGACCCACGCGCAGCATCTCGCGCAGGAGCAGCTCGGTGCGGTGAATGGTCTGCAGCGTCTCCGAGAGGATCACGGTGTCGAACGAGCCGTCCGAGAAGAGCGAAAGCCCGCTCTCGAGATCGACCTGCAGCACGTTCACGTCGTTCTCCACGCACGCGAGCACGCTTGCATCGTCGATCTCGACGCCATAGCCGGGCGCCTGCCGCACTTCCCAGAGGGTGCGCAGAAGCTGGCCGTCGCCGCAGCCGAGGTCGAGAACTCGTGCACTCGGCGCCACCCATTGAACGATCGCGTCGAGGTCAGGCCTCATAGATCGACATTGGCGAAATACGCGCGCAGCGCGTTGTGATAGCGCGGATCCTCGAGCAGGAACGCGTCGTGCCCGCCGGGCGCGTCGATCTCTAGGTAGGAGACGATGCGCCGGTTGTCGAGCAGCGCGCGCACGATCTCGCGCGAGCGCGACGGCGGAAAGCGCCAGTCGGACTTGAACGACACGACGAGAAACGCCGCCTGCGCGCGGGCGAGCGCTGCCGAGAGCTTGCCGCCGAACTCGGCGGCCGGGTCGAAGTAATCGAGCGCCTTGGTGATCCGCAGGTACGTGTTGGCGTCGAAGTAGGTCGAGAACTTGTCGCCCTGGTAGCGCAGATAGGACTCGACCTCGAAGTCGACGTCGAAGTCGAAGCCCGGCGCGCCGCGCCGCAGCAGGCGGCCGAATTTCTCCGCCATCGCCTCGCCGGAGAGGTAGGTGATGTGGCCGATCATCCGCGCAATGCGCAGCCCGCGCGCCGGCACGACGCCCTTCTCGTAGTAGTGGCCGCCGTGGAAGTCCGGGTCGCTCATGATCGCCTGGCGTGCCACCTCGTTGAAGGCGATGTTCTGGGGCGTGAGCCGCGGCGCGGCCGCGATTACGATCGAATGTCGTACGCGTTGCGGATAGGACAGCGTCCACTGCAGCGCTTGCATCGCGCCCAGCGAGCCGCCGATCACCGCGGCGAAGCGCTCGATGCCGAGCCGCTCGGCGAGCCGCGCCTGCGCGTGCACCCAGTCCTCGACCGTCACCACCGGAAAATCCGCGCCCCACGGCTTTCC
>DASQYN010000106.1:0-10092 GCA_035639215.1 Burkholderiales bacterium | reverse complement strand
GCGCGTCCTTGCGCGACTGGCCGGAGACGATGTGCACCTGGCGTGCGCCGCGCTCGTCGGTACGCGCGATCTCGAGGTCGAAGAACGGCAGCTCGCTGCCCAGGCGCTCGAGCAGCGCCTGGAGGCTGCGCGGGTCGACCTCGATGCCGCGGATCTCCCAGAAGCGCTTGCCGTAGGTCGGCCCGCTGCCGAAGAGCGTCGCCACCGGGCCGCCGCCCGAGAGCCAGGTGATGCGATGCTCGGCATCGGTCTCCCAGAACCAGTCGGCGGAGAGCTCGGTCAGGCCGCGGAAGCGGGCCGCCTGGCCGCGCGCCTCCGCGAGGGCACGCTCGCGCCGGCGCGACAGCAGATGCATGACGAGGTAGACGATCGCGCAGCAGATCGCCGTGAATTCGAGGACTTCCTGCACGCTTAGCCGCGGCCGTCGCGCACCGGCGGCGCGACCTTCAGCACTTCCTCGATGGTGGTGAGACCCGAGCCGACTTTCATCGCGCCCGAGATGCGAAGCGGCTTCATCCCTTCCTTGAAAGCCTGGTCGCGCAGCGCCGTGATGTCGGCCCGCTCGTTCACCAGCTTCTTCATCTCGCTCGAGAAGAGCAGCGTCTCGTAGATGCCGATGCGCCCCACGAAGCCGGTGCGCCGACATTCCAGGCAGCCGACCGGCTTGTAGAGATGCGCCGGGTGCTTCGACTTCCACGGCGCCACCAGCGCCTCCCAGGCGGCCTGGTCCTCAGCGCGCTGCAGCTCGATCTTCTGCTTGCAATGCGGGCAGAGCGTGCGCACCAGTCGCTGCGCCATGATGCCGTTCAGCGTCGCGTTCAGCAGGTACGGGGCGACGCCCAATTCCAGTAACCGGGTGACTGCGCTGGGAGCGTCGTTGGTGTGCAGCGTCGAGAGCACGAGGTGGCCGGTGAGCGCCGCCTGCACCGCCATCTCGGCGGTCTCCAGGTCGCGGATCTCCCCCACCATGATGATGTCCGGGTCCTGGCGCATCAGTGCGCGCACCCCGTCGGCAAAGCCGAGCTCGATCTGGTGCTGCACCTGCATCTGGTTGAACGCGCCCTCGACCATCTCGATCGGGTCCTCGATGGTGCAGACGTTGACCTCCGACGTGGCGAGGGTCTTCAGCGTCGAGTAGAGCGTCGTCGTCTTGCCCGAGCCGGTCGGGCCGGTGACCAGCACGATGCCGTTCGGCCGGTTGGTCATCTCGTCCCAGCGCTTCTTGTCCTCGCTCGAGAAGCCGAGCTCGGTGAAGTCGCGCACCAGCACCTCCGGGTCGAAGATGCGCATCACCAGCTTCTCGCCGAACGCGGTGGGCAGCGTCGCGAGGCGCAGCTCGACCTCCTCGCCGTCGAGCGTGCGCGTCTTGATGCGCCCGTCCTGCGGGCGGCGCTTCTCGACCACGTCCATGCGCGCCAGGATCTTGATGCGGCTGGTCATGGCGACCAGCACCGCGGCGGGAATCTGGTAGACCTGGTGCAGCACCCCGTCGATGCGGAAGCGCACGATGCCGTACTCGCGGCGCGGCTCGACGTGGATGTCGCTCGCGCGCTGCTCGAAGGCGTACTGCCACAGCCAGTCGACGATGCGCACGATGTGCGCGTCGTTCGCGTCGAACTGCTTGTTCTGCGCGCCGAGCTCGACCAGCTGCTCGAAGCTGGAGAGGCCGCTGGCACCGTCGTTCTTCTTCGCCGCGCCCTTGATCGACTTGGCGAGGTTGTAGAACTCGACCTGGTAGCGCTCGATGTCGAGCGGGTTGGCGATGACGCGCTTGATGTCGCGCTTGATGATGCGCGAGAGCTCCTTCTCCCACTCGCGCACGCCCGGCTCGGCCGTGGCGATCACCGCCTCCTTCGCCGTCACGCCCACCGGCAGGACGCGGAAGCGCGTCGCGTAGGCCGAGGACATGATCTCGGTCACCGCCGAGAAATCGATCTTCAGGGGATCGATGTGCAGGTACTCGAGCCCGACGCGCTTCGCCAGCCACTCCGAGAGCGCCTCGAGCGTGAGCGGCTTGCCGGGCGGCGTCGCCTGGCGCCACTTCTGCTCGGCGATGGTGACCAGCGGATGCTGGCCCCCGCGGTAGTAGCGCCGCTCCTTCTTCAGGTCCTCGGCCGCCTCCTCGGCCACCAGCTTGTCCTCGACCAGCCAGTCGAGCACCTCGCCGAGCGCGAGCCGACGCTCCCCGACTACGCCCTTTGGGCTGTTCACGGCTTGTTGCATCGGTGGGGACTATACCTGCTTGGCCCATAGGGCGTCCGGGGTGCGGCGGTATTTGTTGGCGTTCGGAAAGCTGAGGGAAAGCCCGATTTGCGGGGGCTCGGTTTGTCCCCTACTCTGCTTCGGCCGGCCCTGCCAACAAACCGACAAAAGGGCCGCTTCAAGGAGGCGCCTTGGCTATCCAGTTCGTCCTCATCGATTTGGAGAACGTGCAGCCCAAGACCCTTGCTGCAGCGGACCGCGCCGAGCTGAACGTGATCGTTTTCACCGGCGCCGCTCAGCAGAAAGTTCCCTACGAGCTCGCCGACGCCCTGCAGCGAATGGGTGAGCGCGCGCGCTACATCAGGATTGCCGGCAATGGCCCCAATGCGCTCGACTTCCACATCGCCTTCTACATCGGCGAGCTCGCGCAGGCGAACCCTGGCGCCAGCTTCCTGATCGTTTCGAACGACGGCGGGTTCGATCCGCTCATGAAGCATTTGCGCGCGAGGAACATCGTGGTGAGCCGTTCGCCGGACCTCGGTGGGCTCGCGCCGAAGAGTGCGCCGCCGAAGTCCACCGATGAACGCATCGTGACCGTGTTGGCGCGGCTGCGCAGCCTGAACGGCGGCCGGCCGCGCACCGTGAAGACCCTCTCGAACGCGATCGCTGCCATGTTCCAGAAGCAGCTGCCGGAGAGCGATGTCGCTGCCATCGTGCAAGGCCTGCAACGCGGCGGCAGCATCACGGTGAAGGACAACAAGGTCACCTACGCGCCGCAGTAGCGTCCTGCGGCCGCGGCCATTGGCCGTGCACCATGAAAAGCAGGCTCTCCGGCGTTCTCGAAGCCTCGTTTTGCCTTAGCCTTACGGGTATGGAAGACCTGCTTCTCCTCGCCGACGAAGTCGGCAGCACCATCGAGTACATCGTCACGGCCATCGGCGCCTCGCCCCAGCGCAACGAGCCGTTTCCGCATCTGCAGCTCGCGAACGTGTTCCCGCCGCATGTCTATGCCGGGATGATCGAGGCGATGCCGGTGCCGCAGGACTACCGGCCGATGTCGGGCCGCACGAAGTACACCCGCACGCAGGATGGCGGCGGGACGCGCACCAAGATCGATCTCTTTCCGGAGTTCATCCGTCATTTGCCGCGCGCGAAGAAGCCGGTGTGGAAGGTCGTCGGCCGCGCGCTCTGCTCGGCGGAGGTGCGCGAGGCGTTCCGCGAGCGGCTCGCGCCGGGGCTCGAGAAGCGCTTCGGCGAGCGCCATCGCTCGCTGGGCATGTATCCCATCCCGATCCTCACGCGTGACGTGCCGGGCTACGAGATCGGCATCCATCCCGACACGCGCTCGAAGGCGATGACCATCCAGCTCTACCTGCCAAGCGACCGCTCGATCGAGCACACCGGCACGGTGTTCCACCGCCGCAACGGCGCGGGCGAGTTCGAGCGCGCGCTGCAGATGCCGTTCGCGCCCAACACCGGCTATGCCTTCGCCGTGGCGGAGGACACCTGGCATTCCGTCGACGCGCTCGGCCCGGAAGTGCACACCCGCGACTCGATCCTGCTCACCTATTTCCTCGACGACTCGGCGCTCGATCGCACGAAGAACCGGGTCAAGCGCCTCGCCAATTTCGTGCGCAACGAGTACCGCAGCCTCGCCCGCTAGGCGAATGCGGCTACCGGCAAGCCGCAAGGTATGGGGGTGGGCCCTGTACTACTGGGGCAACCACGCCTTCACCACCTCGATCATCACGGTTTTCTTTCCGATCTTCTTCAAGGATTACTGGAGCCACGGCGCCGACGTCAGCCTCAGCACCTTTCGCCTCGGGCTCGCCAATTCCATAGCGAGCCTGGTGGTAGCGCTGTCCGCGCCGGCGCTCGGCGCGATCGCCGATCGCAGCGGGCTCGCGAAGCGCTTCCTCGCCGCGTCGGCCTTCTTCGGCGCGGTGATGGTGCTGGCGCTGCACTGGGTCGGACAGGGCGAATGGCAGTGGGCCGCGGGGTTCTACATCCTCGCCTCGATCGGCTACTTCTGGGGCAACGTGTTCGGCGATTCGATGCTGGTGCGCGTCGCGGAGCCGGGCAAGCTCGACATGACCTCCGCGATCGGCTACTTCGCCGGCTACCTTGGCGGCGGTCTGTTCCTCGCGCTCGGCGTGGCGATGAGCCTGAAGCCGCACTGGTTCGGCCTCGCGGACGCGGCGGCCGCGGTGCGCGCCGTGCTGGTGCTGACGGCGCTCTGGTGGGCGCTCTTCTCGCTGCCGCTGCTATTCTGGGTGCCGCCTCAGGCCGCCGCCGCTTCGCGCACCAGCCTCGTCGCCTCGGCGCGCGAAGGCCTTGCGCAGTTCGTCGATACGTTTCGCCACGTGCGCGCGCAAAAGCCGGTCTTCGTGTTCCTGGCCGCCTACTGGGTGTACATCGACGGCGTCAATACCGTGATCCAGATGGCGGTGGACTATGGCAAGGCGATCGGCTTCGGCACCAGCGATCTCATCATCGCGGTGCTGCTCGTCCAGTTCGTCGGCGTGCCGGCGGCGCTCGTGGCCGGTCGCATCGGCGAGCGGATCGGGCCGCGCAAAGGCATCTTCATCGGCCTCGCCGTCTACGTCTTCGTCTCGGTGTACGCGGCGTTCATGTCCCGGCCGCTCGAGTTCTACCTGGTCGCGGCGATGGTCGGCCTGGTGCAAGGCGGCGTGCAGTTGCTCAGCCGCTCCTACTTCGCGCGGCTGGTGCCGCCCGAGCGCGCGGGCGAATTCTTCGGCTTCTACAACATGCTCGGGGAGTTCGCCGCGATCATCGGCCCGCTGCTGGTCGGCACCACGAGCTACCTGACCGGCAATCCGCGATTCTCGATCCTGTCGGTAATCGTGCTGTTCGCCGCCGGCGCCTACCTGCTCACCCTGGTCGGACGACCCAACGCGGACGCCGCGGTCAGCGCGACGCCGGCGCGGTAGACCCGGTGGCGGCGCGCCCGGCGTGCTCGCCGATCAGGATCTCCACCCGGCGGTTGAGCTGGCGCCCCGCCGGGCTTTCGTTGCTCGCTACGGGATAGGCCTCGCCGAGGCCGCGCGCGACGATCCGGCCGGACGCGACGCGGCGCTGCACGAGCGCATCGCGTACCGCCTGCGCGCGCCGCTCCGAGAGCCTTCGGTTCGCCGCTTCGCCGCCGCTCGAGTCCGTAAACCCCTCGATGACGATCTTGCGCTCCGGCTCCTGGCGCATGATGCGCGCAAGATTGTCGATGGCGTGCCGGCCGCCAGGCTTGAGCGTCGAGCGGCCGACGTCGAAAAGAAGGTCGCCGCCAACGGTGATGACCCAGCCGCGCCGCGTCTGCCTCGCCTCGAGCTCGGAGACCTGTGCCTGGAGCCGTCGCACCTCCTCGGCGAGCTGGCGGTTCTCCGTCGCCTGCGACTCCTGCGCCGCCTTCGCCCTCGCGAGCGCTGCCTCAGCCGCGCGCGCGCGGTATTCCTCTTCGGCGATAGCGGGCTTGGCTTCGCTCACCGCGGTGGGCGCGGGAGGGGGCGGGGCAACGGGCGGTCGCGGGCTCGCGCAGGCGGCAAGCGCGAGGAAAACGACGGAGCCTGGGAGCTTCACGGCCGCGCCTTCGCATGATTTGTTCCCGCTGCGGCGCGGGCCCGCGGTTTGCAGGCTCCCCGGACGTGAAGGACCTCTTGCTCGGGGTTTCGACGGCAGCCGCGGTAGCGTTCTGCGCCCTCATCCCGGCGCGCGCGGTTCCCGTCCCGGCGCTCCTCGAAGTCGGGACGCAGTCGCTGAAGGCGGCAAGCTGCGCGACGCGCAACACGCTCTGGATTCACCATTACGCGGCGGCGCTTTATGTGCCGCCGCGCGCCTCGCCGGTCACCGTGCTGCAGGACCCGAAGCAGCCGAAGGCGCTGCAGGTCGAGATCCTGAACAAGGCCTTCCTGCCGCGCGAGATGCCCCGGCGCTGGCGGCATACCCTCGAGAGCACGCTGGACGGCCGCAGCCTCGGCTCGGTCACCGCCGCCTGGCAGCGGCTCGCTGCCGGCGACCGGATAACGATCGCTTATGCGCCCGGCCCGGGCGTGAGCCTCAAGGTCAACGACCGCCTCGTCGCCGCGGCGCCGAGCCATGAGCTCGTCGATGCGCTGCTGCGCACCTGGGCGGACAACGAGCCGGTGGCCGAGCGCGCGAGCCGCGTCATCGCCAGGAACCCGTGCGGACGCTGATTCTCGCCTTGCTTCTTTGCCTGCTGGCCGCGAATGGCCAGGCACAAGGGCCGAGCGGCCTTCCCGACTTCAAGGCGCTCATGAAGACGCAGGGACCGGCGGTCGTGAACATCATCGCCGTCGGCACGCGAGAGAAGCGCGGCGACAAGAGCGCCGCGGCCGGGGGCGACGCGCCTTCGCGCGGCGAGGGTCTGGGCTCGGGATTCATCATCAGCGAGGACGGCTACATCCTCACCAACGCTCATCTCGTCGCGGGCGCAGACGATGTCACGGTGCGGCTCGCGGATGCGAAGCGCGAGTTCCGCGCCGCGGTGGTCGGCGCCGACCAGCGAAGCGACGTGGCGCTGCTCAAGGTCCGGGCGCGCGGGCTGCCGACGGCGCGCCTCGGCAGCTCGGCGAGCCTCGAGCCCGGCGACTGGGTGGCGGCGATCGGCTCGCCCTTCGGCTTCGCCAACACGATCACCGCCGGCATCGTCAGCGCCAAGGGCCGCTCGCTGCCCGAGGAGCTCTACGTGCCGTTCATCCAGACCGACGTCGCGGTCAACCCCGGCAATTCCGGCGGGCCGCTCCTCAACCTGCGCGGCGAGGTCGTCGGCATGAACTCGCTCATCTACAGCGGCACCGGCGGCTACATGGGCGTGTCGTTCGCCATCCCGATCGAGGTCGCGCTGAAGGTCTCGCGCGAGCTGCAAAGCCGCGGCAAGGTGACGCGCGGCCGCGCCGGGCTCGCCGTCCAGACCCTCACTCCCGAGCTGGCGCGCTCGTTCAAGGTGGACTCGGTGAGCGGCGGCGTGATCGTCAATCTCGAGAAGGGCGGCCCGGCGGAGCGCGCCGGGGCTCGCGTGGGCGACGTGATCCTGGAGTGGAACGGCGAGCCGGTCGACGATCCCGGCGAGCTGCCACGGATCGTCGCCGCGACGCCGCCCGGCAGCGCCGCGCGCATGACGATCTCACGCTCGGGCGTGCGCCGGACCCTCGATCTCACCGTCGGCGAGGTGCCGGCCGAGCCGATCGCGGCGAAGACGCCGCCAGCAGGCGACGAAGCCGGCACGCTCGGGATGCTCCTGGGGGAGATCTCTTCCGCCGAACAGGCGTCGCTCGGGGTGGACTATGGACTGGTCGTGCGCGAGGTGTCGGCGCCGCCGGCAGCCGGCAGCGCCATCCTCGTCGGCGACGTGATTGTCGGCGTGGGCGGGACGCGCATTCACAGCCGCGAGCAGTTCGACTCGCTCGTCGCCGGACACGAAAAGGGCGAGCCGCTGGCCCTTTTCGTGCGCCGGGGCGAGGCCGCGCTCTATGTCGCCCTGGCGGGCGGCGGCAGCGGCTGACGGCGACGGCCGGCCATCGCGCCGATCACCGCCGCGGCGAGGGAAAGCAGCAGCGCGATGAAGGTGATCCACGCCGCCTTGGTGGCGGTCGGCTTCGCCTCCTGCGCTTTCTGCTGCAGCTGCGGCAGGTTCTGCTTCAGGTCCTGGGCCTTCTGCTGCGCTTGCTGCGGCATTTGCTGCGGGTTCGACGTGCCGAGCACCGAGCTCACGGCCTGCTGCGCGCCGCCGATCATGCTGAACGCGCCGCTCGCGAGCGAGCTGACGCCGCTCGCGGCGAGATAGGCCATGAGCAGCACGCTCACCACCCAGACCAGCGCGCCCTCGAAGAAGCCGGTCGTGCCGTCGAAGATGGCGCCGATCCGGGTGGAGACCATGCCGCCGACGAAGAGCGCGATGAGCAGCGAGATGCCCGCCCAGATGCCGGCCCCGGTGCCGAGCGTGGCAGCCTCGGTCTGCGTCGGATCGGTGGCCGTGATGCCGACCGCTACGCCGAGCGCCGCTAGAAGCAGTAGTAGGCCGACCGCGACGAGCACGCCGCCCCAGACGCCGCCCCAGGAGACGCGCATGCCGTCGGCGCCGCGCAACATCGAGGGATACGCGATGCGCCGCCGCTCGCTCGTGCGCCGTTCATGATAGGGATGAGCTACTGAAGCCATGGATGGACCTCCGGAAGATGGATAGCCGGTTGCCAGCAAGCGACGGTCCCGCGACCGGGTACGCGAAGTGCTGAGCCGGTATGCCATGCGCGCATTGCTTGCAGTCCTGCTTGGAACCCTGCTGCTCGCGACTGCCGCCTGCAGCCCTTCGCCGGCGCTGCGCCAGGTGACGATCGAGAGCCCGGAGGCGTTGCGGCTCAGCCTGCGCGAGCTGCCGCCGCCGGCGCTGCGCGCGCTCGGCCTTCCCTACGGGCTCGCCGTCGTGAGGGCCGGCGCGCTGGCGGAGCAGGCCGGCCTGCGGGTGGGAGACGTCGTGTACGGCGTGAACCAGCAACGCATCCGCGACGTCGAGGACTTCACGCGCCTCGTCGCGGAGCGGCCGGGGAGCCTCGGCCTGCTGGTGCGGCGAGGCAGAACCGACTTCTACGTGCCGCTGGACCTCGGCGCGCCGGGGAGGCCCGGGCTCGCGCCGCAACCGACCTCTAGAGATACGCTTCTGCGCACTTGATGATCTCGGTGTTGGTGGGCTTGTCGAGGCAATGCCTCGCGTCCTCCGTGCGCCGCGAGTGACCCTTGGCCGTGCGCTTCTTCGGCGTCTCGGTCTTTTCGCTTTCCTGCTGGGCGACAGGAGCGGCCTTCTCGGGCGCCGCCTGCTCGGCGGGCTTCTCCTGCGCCCAGACCGGCAGCGCTATAGCGAAGGCAAGGATCAGCGCTGTTCTTCGCATGGGCTTTCCCTTTCTCCGGGGTGCATTCCCGAAGCGTACCGCCAAATCACTGAAGCCGCTGCAAATACGCCCGGATGCGACGTGCATTAGTGCCGAGATCGTTGCGCCCTACGCGCGAACGCGAGCGGACGTCGACCCGGCTGCCCGGCCCGTCCGGCGAAACGCGGATGGCGATGTCGTCCTTGAAACCGAACCAGCGCGTGGTATCGACCGCCTCGATGCGTCCGGACTCGGCGTCGCGCCCGACGACCTCCCAGCCCATCGCCTCGGCGGCCGCCAGGGCGCGCGCAAACGCCTCGCGCGGCGGCATTGCGAGCGCCACGCCGGTCAACTGCGGATAAGCCGCCCGCTGCCGCCGCGCGAACTCGGCGCCGGGATAGGGTCGCGCGGCGGTCATGAACTGCGGCGGGTGCTCGGTATCCGTGGTGATGTCGTTGATGGAGGGTACCGAGCGCGCGATGCGCAGGAACTCGAAAGGCACGTAGAAGATGGCGATGCCGAGCACGAGCGCCGCGAGCGGCAGCGCCACGCCGGCGCGCCGCGTGCGCGGCAGCACGAGCACGATCACCGCGAGGAGCGCGGCGGCGATGCCGAAATACGCCGCCCAGCGAAAAAGCTGCAGGCCGACTTGCCAGGACCAGGCATCGAAGCGCACGCCCGGCCCGGAGGCGGCGAGGAGCAGCACCGCGGCCAGCGCGGCGAGCAGCGCGATCGGCCGCAGCCAGGTCACAAGGCGGTGAAAAGCCAGTACACGCCGGCGAAGCATACGGCGACGAAGGCGGCGAGCGCCAGCACCAGCAGCGCGACGAAAGCGCGGTTGCCCCGCTGCGCGCGGTGCGGGGGGTCGAGCCAGGCGCCGGGCAGGCGCACGCGCCTCGCGCTCGCCCGGCCGCTCGGGCCCGAGAAGCTCGCCTTGCAGCGCCGGCGGCTCGCGGCGGGTCAGCTTCGCGTCCGACACGCCTCCAGCTCGCGGCGC
>DASQYN010000105.1:0-5379 GCA_035639215.1 Burkholderiales bacterium | reverse complement strand
GCGTTGTGAGTGGCGGCATCGACGGTCTGGAATCCGCCGTCGGTGGCAATGCCGCGCAGCCCGGGAAGCGGCGGCGGGAATGCGCCGCCGGCCGGCGGCACGCTGAAAGGCTCGCCCAACGGGTGCGCGAAGACGATCCGGTGCAGCAGGCCCCAGCGATAGTCGTTCTGCTTGACCGAGCCCTTGAACGCGGGGGCGAAGGCTGGGCTGGCGAGCAAATCCAGGCCCGTGCGCAGGCTGGAGAGAATCACGTAGTCGCGCCTGTCGGCCGGGTTCGCCATTCCGGGCACGGCGAAGAAATCCACCCCGGAGGCGCCGCGACCGCCGTTCGCCTCGAAATGGTCGAGCAGGTGGCGCAGCGCGGTCAGGCCGTCCTCGTCGATCGGCCTCGGCAGCGCGAACGGATCGAGCACGCCGTCGATCACCCTCGTGAGCATGCTCGAGCGCCACGCGGCGTACAGTGAAGCGGCGACGCTCGCGGCGATTTCCTTGTCGGAGGGCGTCTGCAGCTCGTCCGGCTTGTCACCGAAGTCGTAGCCCTGGGCGATGCCGCTCGGCGCCGAGCCGTCCCAGCCACGCAGGCGGCCCACCGCCTCCGCGACGGCCGCATCCGAGGCGAGCTCGCGAAGCTGCGCCGCGGCGTCGGCATCGCGCAAAGCGCGGTCGAACGCGCGCACGATGTAAGGGGTGAACACCTCGGCATCGCGCAGGATGACGTCGCCCTGGATGGCCTGCATCTCCTTGAAAGAGATGCGCCGGTTGCCTGTCTCGAGGAGCTGGCGCAGCCGATGGCCGATGCGGGCGGCGCGGAAGCCGCGATTCCAGGCGTACGCCATGTAGTAGATGCCGCCGCCGGCCCGCAGCTGGTTGAGCGGATCGTTGTCGCGCGTCACGCCGGCGGGATCATTGTTCGCATTGACGAGATAGCCCGCCGGCGGGTTGACGATCTGCGGCAGCTCGGCGAAAGGCAGTATCTCGTGCGCGGTCGCCTGGTGCGGCTCGACGTGCTGCGCCGCGAGCCATTCGTTGCCGCCACGGCCGTTGCGTACGAGCCAGGGCGGCGCGCCGCTTACCGTGCCGGCCTGCAAGTCCTCGCGCACCGGAATCTCGCCGCTCGTGAAATAGGCGATGTTGCCGTCGACGTCGCCGTAGACGAAGTTCTGCGAGCCGACGTCGAGACGCTGCAGCGCGTCCTTGAACTCCCCGAGATTGCGAGCACGGTCGATGAGAAGAAACGCTTCGACCTCTTGGGTCGGACCGAAGCCCACGTACTGCACGCTCAGGCCGACGCCGCTCGCCGCGTCCAGCGAGATCAGCGGTCCGCCGTCGCGGCGCGGCATGACCAGCGTGAAAGCCGGGATCGCGCCCCCGGCCGGCACGACGACGAGGCTGCCTGCCACGTTCGCCCGGAAAGTCTGCGGGATGGGGATCAGCGGCTCGCGATTGCTCTGATAGAGCGTCGACAGGCCGCTCGGCGAGCTCGCGTCGGGCACCACCTGCTCGACGAAGGTATCGGTGACGTCCACGGCATTGTTGGTCGATCCCCAGGCGATGCGGCGGTTGTAGCCGTGGATGACGCCCGGCACGCCGGGAAGCGTGCTGCCGAAGACCGGCTCGTCGCCGAGCTCGAGCCCCATCGGATAGAACTGAGACGGAAAGGGCGCCGGCAGGTGCGGATCGTTGGCGATCATGGCGCGACCGTGCTGGGTCAGCGATCCGGAGACCGCCCAGAGATTCGAGCCGCCGCGCTCCTGTCGCTCGAGGATGCCGCGGAAGAGCGGGATCTCGCGCACCTCGTCCAGGTGCTTGCGCATCAGCGCGAGTCCGCGCTCGTCGGCGAGCGCGTCGCGAGCGGCCTCGAGGCCCCGCCCGCTTGCTTCCTGCGTCACGCCCGGCGCTTGCGAAGCGTCGGGAACGGTGGCGTTCGGCTCGAAAGCCGCCGAGCGCCAGAGGTCCTCTGCGAAAAGCTTCGCGCCGTCGAAGCCGATGGCCTGGCCGGCGGCGACGTAAGACCGGAAAGCCACCGTGCGCGCGGTGTCGAGCTCGAAAGAGAGCAGGAACGACAACAGCTTGCCGACCACCAGCGTGTCGACGGGCGACCACGGCTCGGCGCGCGTCAGCCTGAGCGCCGCGTATTCCGGGGGCAGCGAAGCGCGCGCCGCGAGACGGGCGTTAACGCCTTCGGCGTAGGCCTCGAGCGCAGCGCGGGTACCCGGCGAAGCGGCCGCGTAGGAGCGCTCCGCGGCGCGCCGCAAGCCGATCGTGCGCATCTGCACGTCGCTTGGCAGTCCCGCCATGCCGAGGAGCTCGGCGACCGTGCCGCTCGCCAGGCGCCGGTTGTAGTCCATCTGGAAGAGCCGGTCACCGGCGTGCACCCAGCCCTGCAGAAAGTAAAGATCATGCT
This sequence comes from Burkholderiales bacterium, assembly GCA_035639215.1. Taxonomy (GTDB): domain Bacteria; phylum Pseudomonadota; class Gammaproteobacteria; order Burkholderiales; family SG8-39; genus SCGC-AG-212-J23. Next base: position 2,975 of record DASQYN010000105.1, on the reverse strand, counting down.
CGTTGCCGGCGTGAACGTGCGCGATACCTTCGTCATCGGTCGTGACGCGACCGTCCGTGTGCAGACCGGAAAGCGTGACGGCGGGATCGGCGGCGACAGTAGCGCCGCACGAAGCGATGACGAACGCGAGCGTCGCTACGCGAGCGACTGCCGATCGAAGCATGGCGATCCTCCCCAGGCGGACATGCGCGCACGCTAGTCGCCGGGCCGCGCCTTGCCTATCCCATGGCTGCGGTAGCGGGCGAAAAAAAAAGGGGCGCCAAGGCGCCCCTTCCGCAGTAGCGCAGAAGCGGTCAGCTGCCGCCGCCCGCCGTCGTAGTGGTCGCTTCCGCCGCAGGCGTTTCCGCCGCGCCGGCCGGCATTTCCGCAAGCACCGGCTCGGCCGCCTGCGCCTTGCGGATGTTGTGGTACGCGAGGCCCGTGCCCGCCGGGATGAGGCGGCCGACGATCACGTTCTCCTTCAGGCCGCGCAGCTCGTCGCGCTTGCCCATGATCGCCGCCTCGGTCAGCACGCGCGTCGTCTCCTGGAAGGAGGCGGCGGAGATGAACGAGTCGGTCGAGAGCGACGCCTTGGTGATCCCGAGCAGCATGTTGCGGAACGTCGCCGGCTTCTTGCCGTCCTTGACCGCCTTCTCGTTCTCCTCGAACACCTCGGCGCGCTCCACCTGCTCGCCCTGGATGAACGGGCTCTCGCCCGGCTCGTCGATCTCCACCCGGCGCAGCATCTGCCGCACGATCACCTCGATGTGCTTGTCGTTGATCTTCACGCCTTGCAGGCGATAGACGTCCTGCACCTCGTCGATGATGTAGCGCGCGAGCTCCTCGATGCCGAGCAGGCGCAGCAGGTCGTGCGGGTCGACCGGGCCGTCGACGATCATCTCGCCCTTGTTCACCACCTGGCCGTCGTGCACCAGGAGGTGCTTGTCCTTGGCGATGAGGTACTCGTGCTCGACGTTGTCGAGGTCGGTGATCACCAGGCGCTGCTTGCCCTTCGTGTCCTTGCCGAAGCTGACCGTTCCCGTCACCTCGGCGAGGATCCCGGCGTCCTTCGGCGAGCGCGCCTCGAACAGCTCCGCCACCCGCGGCAAGCCGCCGGTGATGTCGCGCGTCTTCGAGACTTCCTGCGGGATGCGCGCCAGCACCTCGCCCACCTGCACCTGCTGCCCGTCGCGCACGGCGATGACCGCGCCCACCGGGAAGCTGATGTTGACCGCATGGTCGGTGCCGGCGATGCGCACTTCCTCGCCGGACTCGTTGATCAGCTTCACCGAGGGCCGCTGCCCCTTGCTCGCCGCGGTGGTGCGCCGCTTCGCGTCGATGACCACCAGGGTGGAAAGCCCGGTGACGTCGTCGATCTGCTTCGCGACCGTCGCGCCCTCCTCGACGTGCTCGAACTTCACGGTGCCGGCGTACTCGGTGATGATCGGCCGGTGGTGCGGGTCCCAGTTGGCTAGCTGCTTGCCGGCGCGCACGGCATCGCCGTCCGCGACGCCGAGCAGCGCGCCGTACGGCACCTTGTGGCGCTCGCGCTCGCGGCCGTTGTCGTCGACGATGATCACCTCGCCGGAGCGGCTGATGACCACCTTGTCGCCTTTCGCATTCGAGACGTACCTCATGGTGGGCGTAAAGCGCACGGTACCGGCCGACTTCGCCTCGACGTGGCTCTGCACCGCGGTACGGGAGGCGGCGCCGCCGATGTGGAAGGTGCGCATCGTGAGCTGCGTGCCCGGCTCGCCGATCGACTGCGCGGCGATCACGCCGATCGCCTCGCCGACGTTGACGAGCGAGCCGCGGCCGAGGTCGCGTCCGTAGCACTTGGCGCACACGCCCCAGCGCGTGTCGCAAGACAGCGCCGTCCGCACCTTGACTTCGTCGATGCCGACGTTGTCGATCGTGTCCACGCCCTCCTCGTCGATCAGCGTCCCGGCGGGGAACAGCACATCCTGGGTTTCCGGATGGATGAGGTCGACCGCCAGCGTGCGGCCGAGGATGCGCTCCCTGAGCGCTTCGACCACCTCGCCGCCCTCCACCAGCGCCTTCATCGACACGCCGTTTTGCGTGCCGCAATCGTCTTCGGTCACCACCAGATCCTGCGTCACGTCGACCAGCCGGCGCGTGAGATAGCCGGAGTTCGCCGTCTTCAGCGCCGTGTCCGCGAGGCCCTTGCGGGCGCCGTGGGTGGAGATGAAGTATTGCAGGACGTTCAGGCCCTCGCGGAAGTTCGCGGTGATCGGCGTCTCGATGATCGAGCCGTCGGGCTTGGCCATCAGGCCGCGCATGCCGGCGAGCTGCCGGATCTGCGCCGCGGAGCCGCGCGCGCCCGAGTCGGCCATCATGTAGATCGAGTTGAACGCCTCCTGCTTCACCTTCTTGCCGTGGCGGTTCTCGACCTCTTCCGAACCGAGCTGCTCCATCATGACTTTTCCGACCTGCTCGCCGCAGCGCGACCAGATGTCGACCACCTTGTTGTAGCGCTCGCCGGCGGTCACAAGGCCCGAGGTGTACTGATTCTCGATCTCCTTCACCTCGACCTCGGCGTCGCGGATGAGGCTCGACTTCTGCTCCGGGATGCGCATGTCGTTCACGCCGAACGAGATGCCGGCCCGCGTGGCGATGGTGAAGCCGGCCTGCATCAGCTTGTCGGCGAAGATCACCGTCTCGCGCAGGCCGCAGCGGCGGAAACCGACGTTGATCAGGCGGCTGATCTCTTTCTTCTTCAGCGGCTTGTTGAGCAGCTCGAAGGTCAGCCCGATCGGCAGGATCTCGGAGAGCAGCGCGCGGCCGATCGTCGTCTCGTAGCGCGTCACCTTTTCCGTGACCTCGCCGTCGGCGCCGAGCTCCTTCTCCTTGATGCGGACCCAGACGCGCGCGTTCAGCTCCACCTGGCGCGAGTCGTAGGCGCGGTGCACTTCGGCGAGATCGGCGAAGCTCATGCCCTCGCCTTTCGCGTTGATGCGCTCGCGAGTGGCGTAGTA
>DASQYN010000104.1:0-4701 GCA_035639215.1 Burkholderiales bacterium | reverse complement strand
AAGGCCGTCGCGCTCGAGCTCGGCTGGGGCTCGGTCGATGCATCGACGCTCGAGCTCCTGATCGCGCAGCACGCCGCTAAGCGCCGAAGCGCCGAGGCGGCCGAGGGCCTCGCCTCCTTCGCGGAGAAGCGTCCGGCGCGCTGGACGTAGGTAATTCCGCGTAGTCGCCGGTAAGCCCCGCTTAAGCCGGCGCTGAGTAAGCTCGCCGAATCAAGAAAATGCGTCTCTTCCTATGCGACGCCAGAGCGTGATGTTCGATTTTCGGGAGCGGCGGCCCTTCGGCAGGACCAAGCTCGTTGTCGTGTTCGTTCTCGGCGCCGCGGCGGGCTTCGCCGCCGGGCATTGGCTGCGCGGCGAGATGACGCAAGTCGCGGCCGAGGAAGCGGCGCGCGAGGCGCGCATGGAGCTCGCCGCCGCTGTGTGTGCCGACGATTTCATGGACCAGTCCGACGCCTCCACCGCGCTCGCCAAGCTCGCTGCGCTGCACTGGGACAAGCGCGCCGAGATCCTGGTCCGCGAAGGCTGGGCGACCATGCCCGACCGCGGGCGGCCGGACAAGGCGGCGGCGCGGCTCTGCGCGGCGAAGCTCGGCGAGGCCTACACCAGCGTGCGCGAGACCATTCCGGTGGTGCCGGCCGCACAATGACACAAGGGGGAAGGAAAACATGTTGTCGCCTCAGACGTGCACGAAGCAACGCATTCTCGTGGCCGGCACGGTGGACGCGGTCCACACGGCCTGCTCGATTCTCGGCGACGGCTTCGACTACCGCAGGGCATTCTCGGCGCACGAAGCGCTGGCCGTCCTCGATTCCCCGGTCGATCTGATCGTCTGCAGCATGCGCTTCGACGACGGGTCGATGGTCGAGTTTCTGCACGCCCTCCAAAAGGATCAGCAGCGCTCGCCGGTCCCGGTGGTGTGCTTCCATGCGCACGGCTGGGAAGTGAGCCGCGGCGCCTGCGCGCAGGTCCAGGCCGCGCTGCGCGGGCTAGGGGACGGGCAGGTCGTGGATCTCTACACGCTCGCGCGGGAACGCGGGGTATCGGCCGCCGTGGCGGAGCTGCGCGAGGCGATTTGCTCCCGCCTGCAACAAGCCGCCTGAGCGCCCAGCCGATCCGGTAGTTGGAGAAGGTCGCTTGTCGCCGCGCGCGTTACCGGGACAGCAACCGGTCCGGCTTCGCCGCCCCGCGGCGGCGCGCAAGCCCGCCTTCGCCGACGTACGGGTTTAGGCGGACCGCTCGCCCACAAGCTCCTGCAGGAGCCGCAGCAGCTGCTCGGAGTCGAAGGGCTTGCGCAGCAGCGCGTGCGCGCCGATCTCGCCGGCGGTGGACAGGTAGTCCTTGCCCTTGACCACCCTGCCGCCGCCCGACATGGCGATCACCTTCGCCTCCGGGAACTCGCTGCGCAGGCAGGCGATGGTCTCGATGCCATCCTGGTTGGGCATGAAGATGTCGGTGAGCACCACGTCGGCGGACCGCGCGCGCAGCAGCACGAGGCCGAGGGCGCCGTCGGCGGCGAGGTCGACCGAATAGCCGGCGCTTTCCAGGATCACCCGCAGCAGCTCGCGCATGTCTGCGTTGTCGTCGACGACGAGGACTCGCGACATCGGGGCCGCATGATATCGCCGCTCCCCTGCAGGCACCTGTCGGCGCCGTGGCGACCCGTGTAGCGTTTTGCCGACAGACCGCCGCCGCGCGCTTTGGCAAACTCGCGCCACAACTCCTGCATGAGCGAACTGTCCACGATGACCGATCGGCCAGCGGCCGCGACCTGGCTTGTCGGCGGGGGTGAGCTCGGCCGCCTGATTCGCGGACTGGATTGGAGCGCGACGCCAGTCGGCCCCGTGGAGCGCTGGCCGCAGAGCCTGCGCAGCGCGGTCAGCATCCTGCTTCCGTCCAAGGCGCAGATCTGCCTTTTCTGGGGCGCCGAGCTCGTCGCCATCTACAACGACGCCTACCGGCCGACGCTCGGCATGAAGCACCCCTGGGCGCTCGGCCAGCCGGCGAGCGAGGTGTGGCGCGAGTTCTGGGACGAGGTGCTGCGGCCGCTGCTCGAGGGCGTGCTGAAGACCGGCGAAGCCCTCTGGGCGGCCGACTATCCGTTCGCGCTGGAACGGCACGGCTATCCGGAAGAGACGTACTTCGACATCTCCTACGACCCGGTGCGTGACGAGTCCGGGCAGGTGGGCGGCGTGTTCTGCATCGTCGCCGAGACGACCGGGCGCGTGGTCGGCGAGCGGCGCCTTCGCACGCTGCGCGACCTTGGCCGCGCCGCCAGCGATGCGCGCACGGTCGGCGACGTCTTCGCGAAGGCGCGCAAGGTGCTCGAGGAAAATGCGCTCGATCTGCCGTTCGCGCTGCTGCTCGACGCGCAAGGCCGGCCGCTCGAAGCCTGCCGCGTCGGGGCGCGGGAGGGCTGGCCGCTCGAGCGAGCGCAGGCGGGTGAAGCGGTGCTGGCAGGTCGGGAGCTCGCGCCGTTCGGCCCGTTCCCGGGCGGCCCGTGGCCCGAGGCGGCGCACACGGCGCTGCTTCTGCCCATCGCGACGCCCGGGCAGGCGCCCTACGGCTTCCTCGTCGCCGGCGTAAGCCCGCGCCGCGCCCTCGACGACGCCTACCGCGACTTCCTGCGGCTCGTCGCCTCGAACATCGCCGCCGGCGTCGCGGCGGCGCGCGCGCTCGAGGAGCAGCGCGCCCAGGCCGAGGCGCTCGCCGAGATCGACCGCGCGAAGACCGCCTTCTTCTCCAACGTCAGCCATGAATTCCGCACGCCGCTCACGCTGCTCCTCGGCCCCCTGCAGGACGCGCTCGCGCGGCAGCCGATTTCGCCCGAGCTGCGCGAGGGCCTCGAAACCGCGGAGCGCAACGCCGCACGGCTGCTCAAGCTGGTCAACACGCTGCTCGACTTCTCGCGCATCGAGGCGGGACGCGCGCAGGCGCGCTACGCGCCCACCGATCTCGCCGCATTCACCGGCGAGCTGGCGAGCAATTTCCGCTCCGCCTGCGAGAAGGCCGGGCTGCGCCTCGTCGTCGACTGCCCGACGCTCTCCGAGGCGGTCTATGTGGACCGCGGCATGTGGGAGAAGGTGGTGCTCAATCTCCTCTCCAACGCGCTCAAGTTCACCTTCGAGGGCGAGATCGAGGTAAGGCTGCGCGAGGCGGCCGGCGGCGCGGAGCTGCGGGTGCGCGACACGGGCATCGGCATCGCCGCCGCCGAGCTGCCGCGGCTCTTCGAGCGGTTCTATCGGGTGGAGGGCGCGCGCTCGCGCACGCACGAAGGCTCCGGCATCGGCCTCGCCTTCGTGCAGGAGCTGGTGCGCATGCACGGGGGCGAGATTCGCGTCGAGAGCGAGCCGGGGCGCGGCAGCACCTTCATCGTCCGCCTGCCGTTCGGCGCGGCGCACCTGCCGGCCGGTCACCGGGTCGCCGAGAGCGGGCCGGCCGAGCCGCTCGGTGTCTCGGCCTTCGTCGCCGAAGCGATGGGCTGGCTGCGCGAGGGCGAGGAGCCGCGGGGCGAAGCGGCCGCCGAGAAGAGCGAAGCGCACATCCTCGTCGTCGACGACAACGCCGACATGCTGGCCTATGTCGCGCGGCTGCTGCGCGAGCGCTGGGCGGTGACGACGGCGCGGAACGGCCGCGAGGCGCTCGAGCTGGTGCGCAGCCGCGCCTTCGACCTCGTCATTTCCGACGTGATGATGCCGGAGCTCGACGGCTTCGGCCTGCTCCGGGCGATCAAGTCCGATCCGGGAAGCGCGGATCTCCCGGTGGTCTTGCTTTCGGCGCGCGCCGGCGAGGAGTCGCGGGTCGACGGCCTCGCCGCCGGCGCCGACGACTACATCGCCAAGCCGTTCACCGCGCAGCAGCTTCTCGCGCAGGTGAGCGCGCAGCTCACTATCCGCGGCGCGCGGCGCAGGAGCGCCGAAGAGCGCGAGCGCCAGCGCGAGCACCTCTACTCGCTCTTCATGCAGGCCCCCAACCCGATCGTCATCCTGCGCGGGCCGCAGCACGTGATCGAGCTGGCGAACCCGCCGGCCTGCGAGGTATGGGCACGGCGGCGCGACGAGGTGCTCCGCCGGCCGCTGCTCGAGGCGTTGCCCGAGCTGCACGGGCAGCCCTTCAAGGCGCTGCTCGACGAGGTGCTTTCCAGCGGCACGCCGCACTACGGCCGCGAGACGCCCGCCACGCTGCGCCGGCCCGACGGCTCGATGGCCACGGTGTTCCTGAGCTTCGTCTATACGCCGCTGCGCGGCCTCGACGGCGCCATCGAAGGCGTGCTGGTCACGGCGTTCGAGGTCACGGAGCAGGTGCGTGCGCGAGAGCAGATGGACGAGCTACGCCGCGAAGCGGAGGCGGCGAACCGCGCGAAGGACGAGTTCCTCGCCATGCTCGGCCACGAGCTGCGCAACCCGCTCGCGCCGATCGCGACGGCGATCCAGCTCATGAAGCTGCGCGGTGCGCCGGTGCCCGAACTCGGCACGCTCGAGCGGCAGACCGCGCACCTGGCGCGCCTGGTCGACGACCTGCTCGACGTCTCGCGCATCACGCGCGGCAAGATCGAGCTGCGCCGGCGGAACGTCGAGATGGCCGAGGCGGTGCTGCGCGCGATGGAGATGGCGGCGCCGCTCATCGAGCAGCGCGCCCACCTCGTCGACATCCAGGCGGTGCCGCGCAGCGGCCTCGCCGTGCACGCTGATCCCGAGCGACTCG
>DASQYN010000103.1:0-9016 GCA_035639215.1 Burkholderiales bacterium | reverse complement strand
GTCTGCTTGAAGAGCTCGCCCACGAGATGCGGCGGCGCCCCGAGTCCGGTCGAGCCGAAATTCAGCTTGCCGGGCTTCTCGCGCGCGAGCGCGAGGAGCTCCTTCACCGAGGACGCGGGCACCTTGGGGTTGCTCACCAGGACGAGGAACGACGAGGCGATCTGCGTGATCGGCGCGAAGTCGCGGGCGGCGTCGAACGGCAGCTTCTTGTAGAGCGCGGGGCTGATCGCGTGGCCGTGCGTCGTGATGAGCAGCGTATAGCCATCCGGCAGCGCCTTCGCGACGGCGTCGGCCGCGATGTTGCCGCCGGCACCCGGCCGGTTGTCGACGATGATCGGCTGGCCGAGATCCTCGCTCAGCCTCGGCTGCAGCACACGCGCCGTCGTGTCCACCACGCCGCCTGCGGGGAACGGCACGATCAGATGGACCGGCTTCGCTGGATAGCCTTGGCCCCAGGCGAGTGTGGCGGCGAGGCTAAGGCACGCCGCGAGCAGCGCGTTCATGACGCGGGCCATTCTACTTACAATTGCCGATGCCCATGAAGATCGACATCTTCAACCACGTCATGCCGCAGGCCTACCTCGAGCTGGTGAAGCAGCACTCGAAGGAGCCCGGCATGGTGAAGCGCATGTCGAGCCTGCGCATGCTCTGGGACATCGAGCACCGGGTGGCGATGCTGCGCGAGAAATTTCCCGACGTGCAGCAGGTGCTGACGCTCGGCCTGCCGAGCCCGGAGCTGCTCGGCGACGCCTCGCACTCTCCGCAGTTCGCGCGCGTGGCGAACGACGGCATGGCCGAGATGTGCCGCAGGTGGCCGAAGGAGTTTCCAGCCTTCGTCGCCTCGCTGCCGATGAACAATCCGCGCGCGGCGCTGGACGAGATGGACCGCGCCATCAATGAGCTCGGCGCGCGCGGCATCCAGATCATCACCAGCGTCGCCGGCCGGCCGCTCGACGATGCGGAGTTCTTCCCGGTGTTCGAGCGCGCCACGAACCACCACGACGTGCCGATCTGGATGCACCCCGCGCGGCCGGCGAGCCGCGCCGACTACGCCGGCGAGCCGAAATCGAAATACGAGATCTGGCAGGTGCTCGGCTGGCCGTTCGAGACGAGCGTCGCGATGGCGCGCATGGTGTTCTCGGGGCTGTTCGACAAGCTGCCGAAGCTGCGCATCATCACCCACCACTGCGGCGGCATGATTCCGTACTTCGCGGGGCGGGCGGAGACGTTGTGGGCGCAGCTCGGCTCGCGCTCTACGGAGGGCGATGAGGCCGAGGTGCTCAAGCGGCTGAAGAAGCCGCCGATCGAGTACTTCAGGATGTTCTACGGCGACACCGTGCTCGGCGGCGCGGCGGCGCCGCTCGCGTGCGGGCTCGCATTCTTCGGCGCCGAGCGCGTCGTCTTCGCGAGCGACTGCCCGTTCGATCCGGAAGGCGGGCCGATGTTCATCCGCGAAGGCATCCGCTCCATCGAGGAGCTCGGCCTGCCCGAGGGCGACAAGCGCAAGATCTATTTCGGCAACGCCATGGGATTGCTCAAGCTCAAATGAAGCTTCTCATCAACGGCAAAGCGGTCGACGTAGCGGCGAAGGACGACACTCCGCTGCTCTACGTCCTGCGCAACGACCTCGGCCTCGTCGGCAGCCGCTTCGGCTGCGGCTCGGGGCAGTGCGGGGCGTGCTATGTGCTGGTGGACGGGCGGCCGATGGCGTCGTGCGATTTGCCCGTTTCCTTTGTCGCCGGCAAGAAAGTGACGACCGTCGAAGGCTTGGGGAAGGACGGCGAGCTGCATGCCGTGCAGAAGGCGCTTCTCGCCGAGCAGGCAGCGCAGTGCGGCTATTGCATGAGCGGCATCGCGATTAGCGCTTCGGCCTTCCTCGCTGCGAACCCCAGGCCGACGGAAAAGCAGGTTCGCGAGGCGTTGGACAAGCACCTCTGCCGCTGCGGCTCCCACAACCGAGTGGTGCGAGCAGTGATGAGGGCCGCCCATGAATAAGCCGGTCGATACCCACGTCGCCCTTTCCGACGCGCGGCGCCTCACGCAGCGCGTGCATTTCGAGCCCGACGGCACGGTGTCCGTCGCCACCGGCAAGGTCGAGCTGGGGCAGGGAATCACCACCGCGCTCGCGCAGATCGCGGCCGAAGAGCTGGGCGTTCCATTGGAAAAGATCCGGGTGCTGCCGCCCAGCACGGCCACCAGCCCCGACGAGGGCGTGACCTCGGGCAGCCTTTCCATTCAGGACGGAGGAAAAGGGCTGCGCAAGGCGTGCGCAGAGCTGCGCGCGCTGCTCGCGAGATCGGGAAAGAAGTCGTATTGGGAGCTGGAAGTGGCGGGCAAGGACATTCCCGCCGAGGCGCCCGAGAAGCCCGCAGCCGAATACCGCGTCGTCGGCACGAATGCGCCGCGCGTCGACCTGCCGGGCAAGTTCGCCGGCCGCGCCGCTTATGTGCACGACATGGTGCTGCCCGGGATGCTGCATGCGCGCCTGCTCAGGCCGCCGCGCCCGGGCGCCCAGCTGGTTTCGCTTCCGGATCATCCCGGCCTGCTGCGCGATGGCAGCTTCGCGGCGGTGGTCGCCAAGCGCGAAGAAGAGGCGATCGAGGCCGCGAAGAAGCTGCGCGCCAAGGCGGTCTGGAGCGGCGCGCCGGAAATTCCCGCCGACTATCACGCCTGGCTCAAGGCGCATGTGACCGAGAGCAAGGTCACGAAGGAAAGCGTCGACGAGCAGGCGCGCGCGCGGGGGGTGACGCGGCGGGTGGCGGAGTACCGCAAGCCGTTCATTGCGCACGGCTCCATCGGCCCTTCCTGCGCGATCGCCCGCATGCGCGGCGACACGTTGGAAGTGTGGTCGCATACGCAGGGCATCTTCGGCCTGCGGCAGGAGATCGCCATGGTGCTGCGCATGCCCGAGGAGAAAATCGTCGTGCACCATGCCGAAGGCGCCGGCTGCTACGGGCACAACGGCGCGGACGATGTCGGCCTCGACGCCGCCCTGCTCACTAGATTGCTGGGCGGGAAGCCGGTAAGGCTGCAATGGACGCGCGAAGACGAATTCGCCTGGGAGCCGTACGGGCCGGCGATGGCGGTGGCGCTCGATGCGCTGCTCGACGGCAGCGGCAACATCGTCTCGTGGCGGCACGACTTGTGGAGCAACGGCCATACGCATCGCCCCGGCCGCTCACAGAAGCCGGTGCTGCTTGCCGCCGGCGAGATCGCCGATGCGCTGGAGCGCGCCCCGTCGATCGATCCGCCGCTGCCCTCGGGCGGCGCACAGCGCAACGCCATTCCCGGCTACGAGTTTCCCGACCTGCTAGTCATGCATCACTACGTGCGCGAGGCGCCGATGCGCGGCTCGTCGCTGCGCTCGCTCGGCGCCTTCGCCAACGTGTTCGCCATCGAATCGTTCATGGACGAGCTCGCCGCAGCGGCCAACGCCGATCCCGTCGAGTTCCGCCTGCGGCACCTGAAGGACCCGCGCGGCCGCGCGGTCATCGAAGAAGCCGTTCGCGTTTCCCAATGGAGCTCTTTTGAGAACAAAGAGGGGCGAGGCCGCGGCATCGCCTACGCGCGCTACAAGAACATCGGCGCCTATTGCGCGGTGGTCGCGGAAGTGGAGGCGGGCGGCGCGGAGCTGCGCGTCGCGCGGCTCGTCGCGGCGGTCGACGTCGGCCTGCCGGTGAACCCGGACGGGGTGGTGAACCAGGTCGAGGGCGGCTGCGTGCAGGCGACGAGCTGGGCGCTGAAGGAAGCGTGGCGGCCGGGCGCGGCGAGCTGGGAGGATTATCCGATCCTCAAGTTCTCCGAAGCGCCGCCGGTGTCGGTTTCCATCGTCCGAAATAAGCTCCCATCCCTGGGAGCCGGGGAGTGCACCATGGGACCCACGGTGGCCGCCATCGCGAATGCCCTGAACGATGCGCTCGGGGTGCGCGTGCGAGAGCTACCCCTCACCGCGGAGACCATCGCGAAGGCAATCAATGCTTGAGCTCTACCACAGCGTGAACTCGGTCTGCGCGCAGAAGGTGCGCGTGGTACTCGCCGAGAAGGGCCTCGAGTACCGCGAGCACCTGATGACGCTGCGCGGCGACCAGTTCGACGAGCGCTACATGAGGCTCAATCCCAACGCCGTGGTGCCGACGCTCGTGCACGACGGCCGGCCGGTGATCGAGTCCTCGGTGATCCTCTACTACCTCGACGAGGCGTTCCCGAATCCCCGGCTCATGCCGAAGGATCTGCACCTTCGCGCGCGCGTGCGGCAGTTCAACAAGCTGATCGACGAGTACGTGCACAACTCGTGCACGATCCTCACCTTCGCCACCGCGTTCCGGCCTTGGTTCGCCGGCCTCTCCGGCGAGGAGATCGAGCGGCGGCTCGCCAGGTCGCCGAGCCGGCAGCGCACCGAGTACAAGCGCGATGTCGCGCTGCACGGCCTCGACTCGAAGTACGTGAAGGACGCGCTCGGCCAGCACGAGAAGCTGCTCAAGGCGATGGACGCCGCGCTCGTCGAAGGGCCGTGGCTTGCGGGCGGGGAGTTCTCCCTCGCCGATGCGGCGGTGATCCCGTACCTCCTGCGCCTGGATCTCCTCCACCTGAAGAACCTGTGGCAGCAGCTGCCGAGCGTCGAGGCCTGGTATCAGCGCATGCGCTCCCGTCCGTCGGTGAAAAAGGAGCTCCTCGATCGGATGCGTCCCGAGGACAAGGCGCCGTTCGAGAAGCTCGAGCCCGATCCCTGGCCGAAGGTGAAGGAGCTCGCCTGGGCGTCCTGATCGAAGGTGTCTGGCGCGACCAGGAGCTGCCGCAGGAGACTTCTTCGCGCGGGGAGTTCAGCCGCGTCGAGAGCCGCTTCCGCGAGCGCATCAGCGCCGACGGCTCCTCGGGCTTCAAGGCCGAAGCGGGGCGCTATCACCTGTACGTGGCGTGGAACTGCCCCTGGGCGCACCGGGTTCTGATTTACCTGGCCCTCAAGAAGCTGCAGCAAGCCATCTCGGTGGCGTATGCGATCCCCGGCCTGCGCGAGCACGGCTGGACCTTCGAAGACAACCCGCAGTTTCCCGACTGCACCCCCGACCGGGTGAACGGCTTCCACTATCTCTACCAGGCGTACGCCGCGGCCGATCCGCGCTACACCGGAAAGGTGACCGTGCCGACGCTCTGGGACAAGAAGACGCGCAAGGTCGTCAACAACGAGTCCTCCGAGATCATCCGCATGCTGAACGGCGAGTTCAGGGGAATCGCTGGGGACGACACGGACTATTACCCGGCGCCGCTGCGCGCCGAGATCGACCGGCTGAACGAGTTCATCTACTCGCGCATCAACAACGGCGTGTATCGCTGCGGCTTCGCGCAGAGCCAGGCGGCGTACGAGGCGGCCTACGATGCGCTCTTCGATGCCTTGGACGGAATCGACGCTCGCCTTTCCACGAGCCGGTTTCTCCTCGGGGAGCGCACCACGGAGGCGGATTGGCGGCTCTTCCCGACGCTGGTGCGCTTCGATCCGGCGTATTTCTCCGTCTTCCGCTGCAACAAGAAGCGCATCGCCGACTATCCGAACTTGTCCCGCTACCTGCGGGAGCTGTACCGCACGCCAGGCATCGCCGCCACGGTGAAGCCGCGCTACTACGTGATCGGTTACTGGTCGATCAGGAAGGTCAACCCGTCTGGCATCATTCCGAAGGGAACTCCGGCACCCTATCTAGAGGAGGAGGGGAAATGAGAAGAAGCACCTGGGCGGCCGCCGCGCTGCTCGTCCTGGCAACATCCGCGCAAGCGCAGGGCTACCCGAGCCGCCCGGTGCGCGTTATCGTCGCGGCGGCGACCGGCGGCCCGGACATCACCGCGCGCATCGTCATGGCTGAGCTGCAGAAGCAGATGGGCCAACCGTTCGTGGTGGAGAACCAGCCGGGCGCGAACGGCATGGTGGGCGCGAACATGGTCGCCAAGGCGCCGCCCGACGGCTACACGCTGCTCGTCTACTCGTCGGGCATCGTCATCAACCCGTACGCGCACAAGACCATGCCGTACGACACCGCCACCGCGTTCACGCCGATCACCAACCTCGTCAGCAACGGCGGGCTCTTCTTCGCCGTCGCGCAATCGGTGCCGGCGAAGTCGCTGAAGGAGTTCGTCGACTACGCGAAGAAGCCGGACACGCACCTCGCCTACAGCACGCCCGGCGTCGGCAACACCTGGCATCTCGCCATGGAAGCGTTCGACAAGATGACCGGCATCAAGATGACTCACGTCCCGTACAAGGGCGGCGGCCCGGCCACCGCGGCGCTCGCCTCCGGCGAGGTGCAGGCGATGTTCGCCTCGCCAGCGCCGCTGATGCCGCACTACAAGAGCGGCAAGGTGCGCGTGCTCGCCTACACCGGCGAAAAGCGCCATCCCGCTGCGCCCGAGGTCCCGACCACCGAAGAGGCAGGCGTACCGTACAAGCACGACGGCGGCTGGTTCGCGCTCTTCGGCCCGGCGGGCATGCCGGCCGAGGTCACGGAGAAGCTCTGGCGCGAGGTGCAGAAGGCGGAGCAGACGCCCGAGGTCGCCGAGCGCTTCAAGAAGATCGGCGTCTTCCCGGTCGCCGACTCGCCGGCCGACTTCGCCAAGTTCTTCCACAACGAGCTCAAGCTCTACGGCGAGCAGGCGAAGCTCGCCAATCTCCAGCCCGAATAATTCCGGGACGGAGCCCGAACTACAGGCGCCAGGCGGCGAACCCGCAGCCGACGATGACCGTCGGCGAGGGAACGTAATCGACGAGCTCGAAGCCGCGCCCGCCGGCGGCGCCGTGCGCGACTAGCCAGTTGCGTACTTCCTCCGAGCCGTTGCCGTGGCTGGGAAGTTGCCGTTCCAGATAGGAAATCAGCGCTTCGGGTTGCGAAGAAAAAAGGCGAATCGTCTCGCGGTCGAAGTCCTCGTAGATCGCGCCCATCGTCGGCTCGCCGATCGAGTGCGACAGCCCGCCGGTGCCCAGGATCGCGACGCGAAGATTTTCCGAATAGGAGCGGACCGCCTTCGCGAGAAGCTCGCCCCACTGGTAGCACCTCTGGAGCGAAGGCATCGGCGGCTCGATGCTGTTGACGACGATCGGCACGATGCGCGGCAGCCGCTCGAGCACCATGCGCCAGAGCGGGATGCAGAAGCCGTGGTCGAGCTTGAGGCGATGCGATACGGAGGGCTCGAAGCCGTTGTCCAGGGCGGTGCGGGCGATGTGCATAGCGAATTGCGGATGGCCCGCGAGGCTGCGATGCGGGAACGCTTTCATCCAGGGCTCGGGCGGCCCTTCGTGCGCTTCGCCCGCGCCGATGCAGACGGCGGGCACGTTGTCGAGAAAGAAGTTCGACCAGTGGTCGGGCGAGACGATGACCAGCACGTCGGGCCGCGCCGCCTGCAGCCGCTTCCCCAGCTCGGCGAACGCCGCGCCCATGCGCGCCTTCTGCTCCGCCGGGACCCGCTCCCACTCGCGGATGATGAGCGGCCCGTGGCTCGCGGCGAAGGCGCCGACCAGCTCAGCCATCGTTCAGCCGCCGGATGAACTCGTCGTCCTTCATGCCGACGGCGAAGAAGTGATAGCGCAGCAGGTACGCGTTCGTGCGCTCGGCGAGGAAGGGCACGCGGTTTTCCTTCAGCGCCTTCTTCACCTGATCGTCCAGCGGATAGCGCGCGATGACGGCGTCGGGGTTGGCGCGGAACTCAGAGGCGAGCGCGGGCGACTGCAGATCGAAAAACATCTTCTGCAGCCAGTAGTCCCTCACGGGCGGATGATAAAGCGCTATTCGGCCTTGAGGCCGGCCGCCTTGATGATCGGCGCGAAGCGCTCGTGGTCGCGGCGCATGCGCGCGCCGAATTCCTGCGGCGATTCCTTGAGCGGCTCGAGCCCGCCGGCGACGAGGCGGCTCTGCACGGCCGGATCGTCGAGCATGGCGTGGATCTCGCGGTTGAGGAGGGCGATGATCGGCTCGGGCGTGCCGTGCGGCGCCACCACGCCGAACCAGGTATTGATCTCGAAGCCCGGCAGGCCCGCCTCGGCGGCGGTGGGAATGTCCGGGCCGGCACGAAGGCGCGAGCGCTGCGACACGGCGAGGATGCGCACCTTGCCGGCGGCGGCCTGCGAGCGCACCACGCCGAGGCCGACGAAGATCGCCTGCACCTGGCCGGCGAGCAGGTCGGCGAGCGCCGGGCCGGCGCCGCGGTAGTGCACCGGGGTGAGACGCACGCCGGCGACCTGCGAGAAGAGCTCGCCCGAAAGATGCGGGATCGTGCCCGGCCCGGCGGTGCCGTAATTGATCCGGCCCGGCTCGCGCTTCGCGAGCGCGATGAACTCCTCGAGGCTCGTCGCCTGCAGGCCGGCGCCGATCGTGACGACGACGGGCGAGCTCGTGAGCGGGGCGACGGGCGCGAGGTCCTTCAGGGGATCGAACGGCATGTTCTTCACGATGAAGGGATTGATCGCCACATTGCCGACCTGGATCTGCCCGAGCGTGTAGCCGTCGGGCGCCGCCTTCGCGACCGCGTCGCCGGCGAGCACGCCGCCCGCGCCGCCCTTGTTCTCCACGACGACGCGCTGGCCGTAGGCCTTCTCGAAGTACTCGGCCATCAGCCGCGCCGGCACGTCCATCAGGCCGCCGGGCGCCGTGGCGACGATGAGGCGGATCGGCTTGGAGGGATAGTCCTGCGCATGGGCAGCGGCGCAGAAGGCGAGCAGGACGAGGCAGAGCCGCATGTTCAGAACATCGTATTGCGGTTCGCCGATGCGCGCGGCACGACCTGCAACACGTCCCAGTGCTCGACGATCCGGCCTGCGTCGTCGAGCCGGAAGATATCCATGCCGGCCCAGTCGCGGTCCTTGTAGGCCGGCCACTCCTGGTGGCAATGCAGGATCACATAGTTGCCTTCGGCGAAGGCGCGCTTGAAATGCACCCGCTTGCCGGGATACTCCTTTGCCATCCTTTCGAAATAGGCGATGAAGGCTTCCTTTCCGTCGGCGACGTGCGGATTGTGCTGAGTGTAGGTGTCGCCGGCGTAG